>CALBTC010000257.1 GCA_937967805.1 uncultured Anaerolineaceae bacterium | reverse complement strand
ATGGACGCCGGAACCAGTTTTGATGTTTCCGGGCCAGGAGGCAGCGTTAGCGGCAGCTTTAGCGCAGACGTGTCAAACCAGATTATCACCTTTACCCCGGATGTACCGCTGGCTGCTGGCACCGTTTATACCGTGACCGCAGCCGGACAGGTGAGCAATGGCAACGTGCAGCAGGTAACGGCCGTATCTACATTCACCACCATCACGGTTCAAGAAATGATCAACCAGTTGATTCAGGATGTGGAAGCGCTCAACTCCGCTGGAACCCTGAACAAAGGTCAAACAAACGCGCTGGTCAAGAAGCTGGAAGGCGCCATTACCAAGTTTAATGCTGGGCAGCCGCACGTTGCTGTCGCAAGGCTAAACGCCTTTATCAACCAGGTGAACGGACTTGTAGGCGATGGTGTGCTGACATCGGCCCAGGGGCAGGCTCTCATTCATGATGCCCAGGTGATCATCGCTGCGATAAATGCGGGATAAGAAGTTGGCAAAGTAGATCATTTGCAAAAACGGCCGTTCCTGGATGGGAACGGCCGTTTTTTCGTCTGGTGTGCCAGGACTGGCAGTCCAAAATCTACAAGTTTTGTACCCCTCAAGTCAAAGGACTGCCAGTCCTAAGTTTACGGCTTAATCGCAACCGGCAGGTAAATCAGTGCCGGTTCGCCTTCGGCGGAAAAGTATGGCAAGCCGTAGGACAGCGCCACAGAAACATTCCCGCTGCTATCTACTGCCTGCGCGAAGTATTCAATCTCTGTGTTTATTGATGCGACGGAAACAGTCCCCGTCGCCACCTGCGTTTCCGGGTCATAAGTCAACTCGGCCAGCTTCCAGGTGGTGGAGGGCAGCTCACGGTACAGCATCACTACGCGGTGAAGCGCAGTGCTGTCATCCGTCACTTGCACCTGGAAGGTCACCTGGTTGACAATGCGGTCAGCCCACACATTCCAGATGCTGGGGGCGATGAAATCGTCATTTTCAAACGGCGTGTGATACACCTCAAACTGGAGATTATCGTACAGCCGCTGCGTGCCTGTCGTTTGGTTTACACCTCCGGTCGCGGCAAATTGACCGGGGATCATCACCAAACGCTCAACCGATTCACCTTCAATCGATAGGTAACGATTGATGCTGCCCAACGCCACCGGGTACCAATAATCCAGCGGGAAGAGAGGCTCTGCCTGCAAGATGCCCACTTCCTCGGTGATGAGCTGCGAAACGACCGGATTGAAGTTGGGAATTTCCGTAAAAGAACCACCCGTCATGAGCACGCCGTGGGCCACGTTGCCGGCCTGTGTGACGTTTGTGCTGGTCAACGGCTGGACCGGCTTGCCGCCGGCGACAAAGACGTCATCTTCACCGGCCAGCGTGTAATAGTTGCCCAGACCTGAAATGGTGTGCTGGTCAAAGGTGAAGTCAAAGTTCAGCGGGGTTGCCGTGAGGCCACTGCTGCCCGCGATGCGCTGTACGGCCGTATCCTCCACAGCACTTTTACCCCACAGTGATTCCGTGGTCGTTACCGGCATGTTGATGCGCAGCATCGGCAGGCCGTAAAGCGTCATCTCTTCCAACACTTTTTCATCGTAGTTGCTGAAGGAGCCACCGGCCAGCCCGTTGTAATACTGCTGCTTGGCCATGCGCAGCGCCTGGCCCACCGTTTGCGGCCCTTCACTCCAGTTACCCAGGGCGCTGACGTAGTTGGCCATCAACGCTTCTGAATAAGCCACCAGGTCAGAGTCGCCGTAGCCGTAGCCGGTGTTTCCCAGGAAGGTCGCCGCCTGCGCGCCAAACGCCTGCGGCCAATCCCGATCGTTGGCCGTACCCACGTCGGGGATATTTAGACCAGAGTGACACCCTACAGAGAAGACCACGGTGCCACTGTAGTCGGTCCCCGATAGTTGGGTTGCAAACACATCGGGCAAGAAATTCGGGAAGAAGCGATAATGCTCAAAATGTGAATTTAGGGAAAGTAAATCGATTTCCGTATTGCCCAAAACATCATCGATGTAATCCTGACCGTCCCAGGTATTGTTTATAAACTGTGTCGGGCTAAGCACGTTCATTCCCTGAGCAAGCATGGTTTCGGTGATGACGTTCGCCTGGTCGATGAGGAAATCGTAGCCGGTGACGAGCGCGTCTTCAGGGTTTAGTTCAGGCTGGGTGAGAAAGGCATTAACCACACCCAGAATTTCGGCGGGCGTTTCCACCAAACGGCCGATTCCATACTGCGGCAGATAAAACTCACGATCCTTGAAGGGGAACGGTATGGGCGCAGCGTAATAATCATCGGTGAGGAAGTAACGCAGTTCCAGCGAGCCGGAAATTTCGGTAGATTCGGCGATGGGCGCGTAGAGTCGCTCGTTGGCCACCAAAGCCTCGTCCCGAATGCGCCGGTGCGGAATCACCCGATCCTCACCAACCAGCACGATATATTCCAGGTTGGGGTACGCCGGCAGCAGTGAATAGATAACCGATTTGATATGCGCCGCCACGCAGTTAGCCTGTAACGGATTACCCGGCTCGGCCTGCCAATCATCATACGCCCACTTAAGATTAGTAAATTCATAACTGGGTATGTCCGCCATATCGAATACAACACCGTCCACATATGTGATATCCGCTGCCAGAGCGCCTAATTGGGTAGACAAATCCGCGATAGTAGCACCGTCAGCAGGGTATAGATCACTCATCTCAGCTGAGTTGGCCAGGATAAGCGTGCGTATGGAAGAGTCCTCCGCAGGTGTGGAAATCTCATCAAAAAAGTCACAAGAAACAGGCGAATACGGATCAACCGGTGCGTCGACGCCAATGCTCAGTTCAAAAGTTGTGCCTAACGCTTCCGGCTTTTGCGGTGCCACTGCCAGATAGTACGGGCCATACAGTTCCTGCACATTGTAACTAATCGCCTCATCGGTGAGGTCTGGTTGAATGGAGATGGCAACCAGGGTGCCGATGTTGCCCACCTGGCCAATGTTGCTGAGCTGGCCGATATTGCTCAATTGGCCAATGTTGCTCAGTTGGCCGATATTGCTGAGCTGGCCCAGGTCAACCAGGTCGCCAATGTTGCTCAGTTGACCAATATTGCTAAGCTGGCCAATATTGCTGAGCTGGCCGATATTACTGAGCTGCCCAATATTGCTGAGCTGGCCCAGATCGCGAATCTGGCCGCTTTCTTCATCAATGGCCGGGGCAAAGAGGTATAAGTTGTAGTCGCCGGTGAGGTTGGTGAGCCTAGTGTTGATGGTGGAGCCGGCCTCGTTGACGTCAAACTTGTACCACTGCACGGCCGTTTCCGATTCAACACTGTCAACGACCGTAGTATTCACCGGCACCTCTTTCGCCGTGTAGCGAAACGATTTGGCCGGGAAATCTTCTTCACGAACAAACACGTCCAGCACATTGTTGCCGTCGCTGGGTATAAGATTATCGGCGGCAGAATCGAAGGCGGTGAGACGGCCGTCGGCCGATACCGTGGGCGCACCCACGCCGCCATTGCTTTCCACCCCGTCATAGGCCAGCGAAACGCGTCGCGTCGCCCCACTCACCAGATTGTGCCAAAAAATATCGGCGACATCGTTGCCGTCATCTGTTACCAGGTTGGGAGCCAAAGAACGAAAAACCACAGCGGTGCCGCTGTCCGTGACGTTGGGAAAGTCTGAAGGTCCTTCAGCTTCGTTGCCATTACTATCTACAGAAACACGCCTGGTATTCCCGGTTTGCCGATTGTGAACGAAGATATCCGGCATGTCGTTGTTGTCATTGGTTACCAAATCGCTGGCCGCGCTGGTAAACGCAATGACCTGTCCGTTGAAGGAGAGTGACGGCTGGCTGGAAGCCCCCTGCACCTGACCACCGCCCGAGTCCACCGAAACGCGGATGGTGATGCCCGTTGCCAGGTCACGGACAAAGATGTCTGAAACGCCGTTACTGTCTTGACCTTGTGGCAGTAAATTGGTGGCATCAGACTGGAAAGCGACGTAACGGCCGTCTGCCGAGATTGACGGGTTGGTAGACGGCCCATTCCCCTTGATGCCCTGCGACGAAACAGAAACAACTTCTACATTCTCTGGAAATCCATTTTGATTGACGGTAACGACGTAGATGTCGGGCACCCTGTCAATATCATCAGGGCTTAAGTCCGAGGCTTCAGAAACAAACGCCACTTTTGAACCATCCGCCGAAATCGACGGCAAATAAGAGGGGCCATTCCCACTGCCGTCAATCCCTTGAGACAGGAGTTCATAAATTTGCTGATCCCGAAGATAAATGTAAATATCCGCTTGATCATCACCATCGAAAAATTCGCCGCCAAAGTTAGAAGCCTCGGACTCAAAAACCACAGCGTGGCCACTTGCCGAAACGTCTGGGTTTGTTGAATTACCGGGTAAGCCTTGAGAAATTCCGATAAGTCCGGTAATCACTTTGGTTTCCAGATCTTTGAGAAAGATGTCTTGAAACCCATTGGCATCAAATGCCAGGTCCAGATTACCGGCCTGTGAAGCGAAGGCCACAAAACGGCCGTTCGCCGAGATCGCCGGAATGGTGGAATCCCCATCCCCCTCTTCACCCGAAGCGGTTTCTGAAACGCGGAATGTGGTGGGTAACGTGGCTCCGCCCACAACTTGCCCGGCCGGTTCGGCCGCGACACGGCCGTTCATCGCCAGAGCGACCAATATGATTACACTAAAAAAAGTCGAGCCAAGAATTGCTAGATATCTACTTCTCATATTTTTCCTCACGCTACAAACATTACAATTGCCAATACAACAACTTTTTTTACGGGCACACAATCACGCAGAGCAGCATAAACAAAAATAAACAAAGTTGCAGCTATTTTTCACACACCTTTTACCGCGGTTGGTTACACATTCAGTGTGTTCTACTTTTCAAAAT
>CALBTC010000256.1 GCA_937967805.1 uncultured Anaerolineaceae bacterium | reverse complement strand
ACGGCCGTTTCATCAGCGTCATGAATCTGGTGGCCATTGATAAGGACGGCAATCATGCAGGGTATAGTTCGGTGGACGGCCGATCCTACATCTACCAAACCCCCGACATGCCCAACTGCGAAGAGATGGCCCGCACCGTTGTTCCCGTCCCGCCGCGCTGGGGCTAACCGTTGGTCAATTTTGCAAAATTGACCTACCGAAACAACCATGATCGATAAAGAAAAGTGTCACATTTTAATCATTCAGGAAGCGGAAAACGCTATGTTATCAGAAGCATTTCTGAAACATTACGGGTTCAAAAATGTCTCCATAACCTCTTCTAGCAAAGATGCACTCTCAATTCTTGAAGGAATGGTGCCTGATCTGGTCATTCTCGATCATCGCCCCCTTTCAAATGAAGAGCCGACAGGAATTGAATTGTTTCAATTAATGCGGCAACTCCCAAAACTCCAGAAGTCAGCATTTTTGATTTACCATTGGAATCCTTGGCTAAAAAATGACGAATGCCAACAGCTAAAAATGCAAGGATTTAAGGGTTTGCTGCGACGCCCTTTAACGCCCGCCGACCTTAATGAGGCATGTGAATCAGTGTTGAGTGGTGACACATATTTCCCAGACTGGAATAACGATTGATTTTATTGGTACGCAGATTTCCCTGATTTTCCTGATAAAAAAATCAGGGAGATCAGGCCAATCAGCGTCCTATTTTTTTGAGGAGCAACCAATGGAAACCATCCGCACCCCAGATGACCGATTTGACAACTTGCCCGACTTTCCCTTTGCGCCAAACTACGTGGAGGTCAACGGTCTGCGCCTGCACTACGTAGATGAGGGCAAAGGCGAGATTATCCTTTGCCTGCACGGGGAGCCAAGCTGGTCCTACCTCTACCGCAAGATGATCCCGCCGCTGGCAGCACAGCACCGCGTCATCGCCCCGGATTTGGTGGGATTCGGCCGTTCCGACAAATACACCGATCCCGCCGCCTACAGCTTCCAGATGCATCGGGACGTGCTGGTAGGTTTTATTGAAGCGTTGGATTTGCAAGGGATTACAGTGGTTGTCCAGGATTGGGGCGGTTTACTCGGCCTCACCATCGCCACTCAACTGCCCGAGCGCTTTGCCCGGTTGGTGATCATGAACACGGGCCTGCCCACGGGGATGTTCCCCATGCCGGAGGCGTTTATGCAGTGGCGCGCTGCCTCTGAGCGTTTTGGCACGAAGCTGCCTGTGGGACGTGTCATTCAAAACGGCACGGTCACGCAGCTGCCCAAAGAAGTGGTGAAAGCATATGAGGCTCCTTTCCCCGATGAGCGGTTTAAGGCGGGAGCGGCCGTTTTCCCTCTGCTCGTCCCCATCAAACCAGAAGACCCTGGTGCTGCCGAGATGAGCCGGGCTCAGCGCCAGCTCACCCGCTGGACCAAACCGGCCCTTATCATGTTCAGCGACGGCGACCCAATTACCCGGGGCGGCGATGCCCTGTTCCGCCGTGCCATCCCCGGTGCCCAAGACCAGCCGGAAATCACCATCGAAGGGGCCGGTCACTTTTTACAGGAAGACAAAGGCGTGGAAATTGCCATGCATATTCTTGATTTTATGGGGCGAACGGCCGTCTAACTTTACCACTTCCCACTCGCCCCACCGCCGGAGGAACGGCCGCCGCCAAAGGAGCTGCTGGAACGAGACGAGCTGCCAAACGAGCTGGAGCTGCTGCTTGATTTTACCTTTCGTGGAATGACCGATTGGGTAATTTCTTCGTGGTGGCAGTGGTTGCAGTACGCCCGATTCTCGCGCAGGCCGGTGCTGGTGTAGGTAGCAGAAGATATCACTTTCGAGCTGTTGCTCACGGTGCGATAGTTGCAGTTGCGGCAACGGTCGTAGCGCCGCAGCCAGTTTTTGTATGGAATCACCTCGCGCTGCTGGCAGTTGCCGCAAAGCCACACGTCATAATCAACTGAACCAAGATGCTCTTCGCTGAGCTGCCCTTTATCCAGATATGCATCGTCGGCCCGTTCATCTAGCCGGGTCATCATCGTTTGGCAGTTGGTGCATTGGCGTGGCCTGTTGCGCCGGTAACGGGCAAACAACAAAGCGCCCAATGGAGTACCCACAACGCCCAAACCAATCAGAATCTCTTCTAACCGGTAAAATATGGTGGGATAGCGAACGGCCGTTGACGAGGTCTCACTCGAACTTGTGGCCGGAGGCGAAACAGGTGAACTGCTCGTTCCGCCGCGCGTCTCTGCCAATGATTCATATACCTCGCCGCGCAAATCGGCAATGATGGCCCGGCTGCCCTCGTGAATGCCCAGGCTGTACTTTTCCTGGCGGAAGTAGGGAATAATAATCTGGTCGATGATGCGCTGCATACGGCCGTTGAACTCCACCCCATACGCCGCCCCCAGCTCAACGCGCAGCTCCCGATCCTCAATCGCCACTAAAAACAAGACGCCATCATTGCGGCTGGCCTGGCCAATGCCCCATTCATTAAACAGGTTCGTGGCAAACTGCTCAATGGTGGTATCCCCGGTGTTGTAATCGGTGAACGAGCGCACCGTCAGCACCGTCATCTGCACACCGCTGCCGGCTTCATACGCGGCCAACAGCTCGCGAATCTGCGCCTCATCTGTACTGTTGATGACGTCGGCGTAATCATTGACAAACAGATCATCGGCGGTGGGATAGCTGGATTGGGCGGAAACGGCCGTTCCTGACAGCAGTCCCCACCCCAACCAAAGAATTGCAAAAAGCAAAACGGCCGTCCAGCAAGTCTTGCAATTGAACCGCTTCATGAAATAGCCTCCTCGAAAATAACCTCATGCAAAGTCGCAAAGACAGTTTGGCGCACTTGGCGGCTTGGCGTGAGATTTCCATTCATGTTGAGCTTGCGCTCATGTCGTCTCTTTAGAGAAAAACCTGTTAATTGTTCCAAATTATAAGCAGTCATCCTAAAACATGGTATCAAGTACAATTTAGCCAGAATCCAATTCACAGGTATACTTGTCCAAAATCTAAACGAGGAGGTTAATTATCATGCTTGTCATTAAAATTGCATTGCTTGTGGGCCAAAACGGTCGTCTACGATTGCCCGTGAAAGCCGTATCAACCCACCACATCCTGCTTAACAAAAATCAACCGACTCGGAACCTCTCTCGCTAAAAACCACACCCGAGGGTATGTGCTTCCAAGTCGATAAATCCACAGATTACGCAGATTTTTTGCCTGTGCTTTTCAACCCTCTTTTCTCTCTGTGTCCTCTGTGGCTAACTTAAGGAAAAATGGACACAAAATCGTTACATACCCTTGAATATCATAAAGTTCTCAACATCTTAGCCGGCTACACCAGCTTCAGCGCCGGTGAAGAGCAGGCCCGTAAACTGCAACCCACCACCGATCAGATTCTGGCCGAGCAGTGGCAAACCGAAACGGCCGAAGCCCTCCTGCTGCTAGACACCCACACCAACATCACCATTGGTGGGGCACGAGACGTGCGCCGCCCGGCAGAAAATTCCAAGCGCGGCTTCACCCTGCCCGCTGAAGATTTGCTGGACATCCGCAGCACGCTGGTGGCCGCCCGCACACTCAAACGGCAGCTCCTCAAGGTGGCCGAAGAGTTCCCTTACCTGGCCGCCATCGCCGAACTGGTGGAAGAAGTCCCTGGCCTGGTAGACACCATCAGCAGCACCCTCGACGAGCGGGGCGAGGTGCTGGACAGTGCCAGCAGCAAGCTGGCCAAGATTCGGTCTGAGCTGCGTACGGTACACGGCCGTATCCAGGACAAGCTGCAAAGTTTGCTCAACTCCAGCCAAAACCAGTGGCTCCAGGAACCGATCATCTCCATGCGCAGCGGCCGTTACGTCGTGCCCGTCAAAACCGATGCCAAAGGACGCATCAAAGGCATTGTCCACGACCAGAGCGGCAGTGGGGCGACCCTGTGGATGGAGCCGATCGGCACGGTTGATCTCAACAACGAATACCGCGGCCTGCAAATGAGCGAGCAAGCCGAAATCGAGCGCATCCTGGCCGAGCTCTCTGACAAGGTTGCCGACGTAGCCGACATCATTATTCGCATTGTGGAGCGCATGGCCGAGCTGGACTTGATTTTTGCCCGGGCCAAATATGCGGCCGTTATCAAAGGCGTGCCGCCGGAATTTATCGATTGGCGCGAATTTGAGCAGCCCAAGCCGCCCAAACACGCCAACGAGCGGGCCAAATGGACGCCGCCGCCGCGCAATTTGCATCCCGGCAGCACCATCTGGATACGCAGCGCGCGCCATCCCCTGCTGCCGCCCGGCGAAGTCATCCCCACCGACCTGACGCTGCACGAGGACGTTTTTACCGTGCTCATCACCGGCCCAAACACCGGCGGTAAAACCGTCAGTCTCAAAACCACCGGGCTCATGGTGCTCATGGCCCAATCGGGGATACACCTGCCGGCCATCGAAGCCAAACTCACCGTCTTTGAGGACGTATTTGCCGACATCGGCGACGAGCAGTCGATTGAGCAGAGTCTTTCCACCTTCTCGGCCCACATGACCAACATCATTCGCATTCTCAGCCGGGTAGATGACCGCTCGCTGGTGCTGCTTGATGAGCTCGGCTCCGGCACGGATCCGGCAGAAGGCGCGGCGCTGGCCCAGGCGATCACCAGTTTTTTGCGCGACAAGGGGGCGACGACCTTCATTGCCACCCATTACCCGGAGCTGAAACTGTACGCCGACCAGCAGCCGGGAGCCACCAACGCCTCGCTGCTGTTTGACATCGAAACGCTCTCGCCCACCTTCGAAATGGCGATTGGCATCCCCGGCAAGTCCAACGCCTTTGCCATTGCCCGGCGGCTGGGGCTGGATGAAACCATCCTGGATGACGCCATGAAGCTGACCGGTGCCGGCAGCAACGAAGCGGAAAGTATGCTGGACGCCATCTACGATTTGCGCGAAAAAATCTCCTCGGAAGAAGCGGCGGCCCGGCTCATTCGCCGCCAACTGGAAGATGAGAAAGATGCCCTGGCACGGCAGTTGGAACAATTAGAAGAAGAACGGGAAGCAGTGCTGGCCGAGGCCCAGGAAGAAGCGCGGCAAAAAATCGCCGCCATCGAGGAAGAGCTGCGCCAGGCACGCAAGCAAATCCGTGATGCCCAATCGCTGAATAAACTAAAGCAGGTAAGCAAGGATGTGGCTGCGCTGGAGGAAGATGAGGTCGAGAAAATTGCGCCTAAGACAACCAAAACGCGCAAGCCCACCAGCAACCGTTTGGAGCTCGAAGAGGGCGACAAAGTTGTGATAAAGGCGCTGAACACCGAGGGCGAAATTATTTCGCTGAGCAAGTACGAGGCGATGATTGCCGTCGGCCGCTTGCAAATGCGGGCCAAGCTTAGCGATCTGGAGTTCAAGAGCCGTCCCAAAGACGAAGAGCCGGAGATGGAGTCTACGCCGCTGGCAAAAACCAGTTCGCCCGGTGTGGAGCTGGACATTCGCGGCCGTCGCGTAGATGAAGGATTGAGCGAGCTGACGACGTTCATCGATCAAGCTTATCTTTCGCGGATGCCGTGGGTGCGCATTATTCATGGCAAGGGAACGGGAAAGCTGCGTACGGCCGTACGCAAATCGCTCAAAAACAACAAGCACGTTGCCTCCTTCGAAGAAGGCAAAGATGGCGAAGGCGGTGCCGGCGTCACCGTCGTCAAGTTCAACGAGGATTAGGAACCGGCCACAGAGGAAAAACGAAGCTGAGGATTCAAGAAAAAACTCAAAACGCTCTGTGTTCCCTGTGGCCAAACCAAAGCAAACAAAAAGCCTTGCGATTGCAAGGCCTTTTGCGGGAAGAGGAGAAAAAGGAGGAATTTGGGAATCAATTTGTGTACAATGCAATTAGTTTAAGATAGGGTACTATAGGCGAGCAATAGGACGTGCGTACTGTTTTTGGACTGAAATGGTCCAGGATTTCACCACGGGGATGAGAACATGGTTCGGCGCTGTGAACATTGCGGACAAACGGTGATGGCAACCGACAAACAATGCTGGCATTGTGGCAGAACGTTGTCACATGATAGCTCCTCTGTGGTCAAGCCGCCGCAGTTGGCCACGGCCGTTTCCGACGAAAACGCCACCCCCATGCCCCCCTTCACCACCATCTTGCTCTATGCCGGGTTAACGGCCGTTGCCCTTCTCATCCTCATTGTCACCACCCGCGCCATTGGGCAAGCCCCTTTATTTATAGAAAGCCGCGACAACATCGCTCCGGCAGGCTGGCAACCTTTTACCGACAACCAGCTTCAGTTCACGCTTAATCTGCCGGAAACCTGGCACCTTATTGATATGACGCGCGCGCCGGAAGCGATAACCTTGCGCAGCAGCCCACCGCTGCAAGCCATCGATCACACGTTTGATGCCCTGGTCCCCGACACGCAGCTCCTTTTTTTGGGCACGGAAGATACGGCCGTCTTTGATAACGGCAGCCCGGTATTTGTGCTCGTTGCCCACAGCCGGCGTTTGCAGCAATTGCCCTCCGATGAAGTGATGGCCTATGCGCAGGCGCAGCTGCCAGAAAATGTCACCCTTTCCGCCGTGAATCAACTTGAGGATTCTGTGGCGGAGCAAACAGGCAGCCTGCTTTTCAACATTGAGCAAGGCGAGGTGCTATGGCGCTGCCTGGAACAGATTGGTCCCGGCGAAGACGGCGTTTACCTGGTTCTCACCTGCACCAGCTTTGCCCAATATCCACGGCACCAGTCAGACTTCGAGGCAATATTGCGCAGCTTCCAACCGCTTGGCTCATAGATCAATTTGTTAAAAAAGTACAAACCTTTCAAATCGCCGGACGAGGTCCCATGACTACAGTCCTATCCGCTTGACGCTCGTTCTGCCACTTTGTACAATGCAACCATAAATCACGCGGAATTGGCGGCCTCATGACAAGTAAACAAAAACGGGCAGTAGAACATAATCAATCAGGTCTGGCTTTTTATGATTCCTGGCAGATCGAGAAGGCGGTAGATGCGTTTACTGCGGCCGTTTCCGACGATCCGGAAAATCCTGAATACCGCCTCAACCTCACCCGCGCTTACACCCGTGGTGGCGACTATGACCAGGCAATGGCCGCCCTGGGCGGCTACCTGCAAACGGAAACGGAAGGGGATGTCGCCGCCCGCTACGAGCAGCTTTTCTCGACCGGCCTGGATGAAGTTGAGTCTGATCTCATCGAAGGAATGAAGCAGCTAGATCTGGAACTGCCGCAAATTGGCAAAGCGATTCAGATGTGGTTGGAATATCGTATTGCCATTGGCCGACGGCCGTTACGCACCCCCAAACCCTCTCTCTGGGCGGCGGCGTTGGTGTATGCCATCGTCAAAGTGAACTTTTTAGAAATCGGCCGTTCGCAGATTGCGGCCGTTTTTGGCATTAACGAACGTTCTCTCAAAGAAAAATACCAGGAAATTGTCGAAACGCTGGACTTGATGCCGGCCGACTACCGCTACTTCACCGGTGAAGAAAATCCGCTGGACAAGCTGGTAGAAGCGGCCCAACTGCTGGAACAGCTCGACCGCCACTTCCAGGAAGATTAATCGCCCCACACTTCCCACAGTTTCTTAAAAACTCACACCAGGTCACGAACAAGGAGGATCGATGGCTAATTTTACCGATTTTGTTCAGCTAAAGACGGTGCAGGGAACGGCCGTGCAAACCCCACACCACACCCTTATTCCCGAATCCCAGGCGCTCATCATCAAGTTTCCCTACGGCGGCTTTGTGTGGCAGCGGCCAACGGCCGTACTCGTCCAGCAAGGCGACCACAGCCGACGACTGCCCATCACCGACATCACCCGTCTGGCCACCTGGAGCGTACTGGCCGCCAGCCTGCTGCTCTCCCTGCTCCTGCGCCTCATCTTTAAACAAGCAACAGATGCACAACAAGAAACCTTGACAGCCCAGTAGACTTTCCTCTGCGCCTCTGTGCCTCTGCGTTAAAAATAAAAGGAGAAATCCGTGAGCGAAAATTACAACAAACTCTTAGTCGAATCAGTTCCCGATCAGCAATCCGCCAACGAGCTTATTGGCAAGCTGTTCGATGTCACCCGGCCTGATGCCGTCTTCAGCCAGCCCGTCACCGTGGGCGACCACACCATCATCACCGCCTCCGAATACTCGGCCGGCATGGGCGTAGGCTACGGCGGCGGCGGGGGTGTTGGTCCCGCGGCCAACGAAGAAGCCAGTGAACCCATCGGCTATGGTGGCGGTGGGGGTGGTGGCGGCGGCACGACAGCCCGCCCGGTAGCGACCATCATCATCAGCCCCAGCGGCGTGCGTGTGGAACCTATCGTTGATGTCACCAAGATCGCCATTACCATGTTCACTGCCCTGGGCGCAATGGCCATGGCCTTGCGCAAAATGAAAGCGTGAGGTGTTTAAAAAGCCAACGCAGAGGCGCAGAGACGCAGAGAAAAGCTGCACGCGCAATTTGCGCCAGTTTGCGAACTCTGCGGTTTATTCACAACGGCTGAATGAGTGACATTCAGCCCGCCATCACCTATCGTCCGGCCCAGGCCGGCGATGAAGCCGCCATCAAAGCGCTCATTCGCGCCGTCAACATCAACCCGATGGGGCTGAAGTGGCACCGTTTTATTGTAGCTATTGACGAAAACGGCCGTCTCATCGGCTGCGGGCAAATCAAACCACACCGGGATGGTTCACGTGAGTTGGCCTCTGTGGCTGTGCAAAAAGCATGGCGGAGACAGGGCGTGGCCGGCACGATAATCGAGCATTTGCTGGCCAACCAGCAGCCGCCCGTTTGGCTAACCTGTATGGACAGGCTGGTACCATTTTATGAGCAGTTTGGCTTTGTGGAGGTGAAGGGGGGAGACGGCCGTTCCATCCCCCTTTACTTTCGCCTGGCCCGGGCCTTTTTCAAACCGATCCAATGGATCGGCCGTATCCCCGGCTACCTGGCCATCATGGTCTGGCCCGCCAGCCAAAAATAATCTCTGCGCTCTCCGCGTCTCCGCGGTAAAATAAAGTTCGAGGTACCCGCATGGAACAAAAACCGTTCGGCCAAGCCAACTTAACCGTCACCCCAATTGGCCTGGGGCTGGCCGCGCTGGGGCGTCCAGGCTACATCAATCTGGGGCACGGCAAAGACCTGGATCATGAGTATGACGTCGCCGCCATGGAAGCCCACGCGCACAATGTGCTGGATGCCGCCTGGGAGGCCGGGATTCGCTACTTTGATGCGGCCCGGTCATACGGCCGTGCCGAAACCTTCCTCGCTTCCTGGCTCAACAGCCGTCAGATCGACCCCGCCAGTGTCACCATCGGCTCCAAGTGGGGCTACACCTACACCGCCGGCTGGCAGGTCAATCTGCCCGAAGGGCAAAAGCACGAGGTTAAGGAGCACACGCTACCTGTTTTGCAGCGCCAGTGGCAGGAATCGCAGGCGCTGCTGGGCAATCAGCTTAACATTTACCAGATTCATTCGGCCACGCTGGACAGCGGCGTCCTGGAAAATGAGCCGGTACTGGCTGAACTGGCCCGCCTGCGCAGCGCCGGTACCGTCATCGGCCTTTCCCTCAGCGGCACCGGCCAGGCGGAAACGCTCTGGCGCGCCCTGGAAATTGAGTTTGACGGCCAACTGCTCTTTGGCTCGGTGCAGGCCACCTGGAACATTTTAGAGCAGTCAGCAACGGCCGTTCTCACCGCCGCCCACGAAGCCGGGATGGGGGTGATTATTAAGGAGGCGTTGGCCAACGGCCGTCTCACCCCACGCAACCAATCCCCCGACTTCGAGGCTAAATTGCACGCACTTACCCAACTCGCCGAACGGCACCAGACCACCGTCGATGCCCTGGCGCTTGCGGCCGTACTCAACCAGCCCTTTGTCGATGTCGTCCTCAGCGGCGCAGCCCAAACCGACCATCTTATCTCAAACTTAGCTGCCCTTAATGTGGATTGGCAACCGGATTTGGCCCATACATTATTGGGCATGCGCGAGGAAACGGCCGAATATTGGCAAATCCGCAGTGATCTCCCCTGGAATTAGATTTCTAACACGATTCTGACGTAGGACCATTGTTTTACCCCGATCACTTCCTAAAATACTATAGACCTATTGTGAAGCAAGCACGGTGCGCTAATACTGTAAATCATGACTTGCAGAAGTTTTGCATAACGACAGAATCAAGCCGCCAAACCTTCCTGACAATCATCGTGTAAGCAAAAAGGTCAGAAAAGCTAAGTATCGTAACGCATATTTTAGGAAGCAGACGTACCGGCAAAGTAAGATTCGAGTCGATAAAGGACAATATCATGGAACAAACACCCCATGTAACCGTACCCATCGTTCCGCTGCGCGGCGGCGTTGTCTTTCCCGGTGTAACAACCACCATCTCCATCGGGCGACGACGCTCCCTGGCTGCAGCCCAGGCCGCTGTTGAACGCGGCGGCGAACTGCTCATCCTCGTCCAATACAATGCCGAGGTAGAGCTGCCCAAAAAAGAAGATTTAGTGCCGGTTGGCGTTCTGGCCACCGTGCGCGATGTGCTGCGCACCCCACACATGGGCGTGCAAATGCTCGTTGAACTGCATCGCCGCGTTAAGTTTGAAGGGCTGGAAACGGCCGAACCGTTCCTCACCGGCCAATACAGCGAACTACCAGACATCAACGACAGCGAAGACAGCCAAACCATCACCGAAGCCATCGCCTACCATGCACAATACGCCGACAGCCTGGGCGAAGCCACCCACCAGGTCATGGACAACCCCCCCAGCCA
>CALBTC010000255.1 GCA_937967805.1 uncultured Anaerolineaceae bacterium | reverse complement strand
CGGATGGCCATCCATGTTGGCCGGGACGTGCAGGCCATGCCAATGGATGATGCTTTCTTCGGGTAGTTCATTGGTGAAGTGAATGCGTACTTTTTGCCCTTTTCGCAAACGCAGCGTGGGGCCGAGATAGCTATCAGGAACGGCTTGTAGCGCGTTGTCGCCTCCTTGCAGCAGTTCACCCTGGATGCGCCAGACGTTGGTGGTGGTGTTGGGGAAAATAACGGCCGTATCCTGCACCGCATTCAAAGCTATCTCCACATCAGGCACAAAATCGGCACTGGCGATGGCAGTGGGGAGTGGGAGCGTGCCCTGCGGCAGCCCGGTGATGGACATTGGGGTTTCCGCTGCGCTGGTTGGTGTAGGGGTTGTTGTTTTAGGTGCGCAGGCAGTGAGAACGGCCGTTGCTGCCCCGGCACCTGCTAACTGAATAAATGTGCGTCGAGTTAATTTTTTCATAATTAGCGCATCCAAAAGGGTCTTTTTTAGTGGGCATTCCTATGCTACTGTCTCAAGGGCTTTGCTTACCCGCTGTAAACGGGTGTGGGCTTCTTCAGCAACAGCATTTAAATTGGGATTAACAACGACGCCCAACATGGAAATCGGGTCTACAATGGAGACCATGCTGCCGCCCTGTTCATCGTCGTACACGATAACGTTGCAAGGCAAGAGCAGGCCGATTTCCAGTTCCATGTTGAGTGCCTGATTGGCCAGAACCGGGTTGCATGCCCCCAGAATGACATATCTGCGAAAGTCCATGTCGAGTTTTTTCTTGAGGGTTGCCTTCACATCAATTTCAGTCAGAACGCCAAAGCCTTCTGTTTTAAGAGCTTCCGTTACTTTTTCAATGGCCTGTTCATAGGGTAGATTAACGCGGGTACGAAAACCATAATCTGTTGTTGTCTGAGTCATTTTGTTTTATTCCTTTTGATTTGGGATTAGCAGATTTATGAATTGGAGGCTGGAGACCAGAGACTCTCTGACTCCAGTCCCCAGCCTCCAATCTCTAATAGTTCACTCGTGGCTTTCGCCAACCATTTCGATGAAATCCCCATGCCAGTGGTGGAGGAAAACCTGACCGGTGTAAGCGTTGACGCTTAACATGCCAATAGTTTTGCCATCTTCCAGGACGTGAAGAGTGTAGTAGCCGGGGAAAGAATCGGCTTGTTCATCGGCCATTTTGCCGGGCAAATAGGCATCCAGGTATTCCTGGGCCGCGTCTACTCCTTCCTCAGCGGTGATGTTAATTTCCGCATCTGGAGCGTAGCCGAAGCTGCCCATCATATTGTCGCCCATCATGCCGCCGTATTGACCTTCGCCCATCATCTCAGAGCCAAACTGGTCGTTCATCATACCGCCCATCATCCCGAAATTGCCGCCGCTCATCATGCCGTATTCAGTGTTCCACATCATGTTGGGGCCGGGTTCAGGGAAAACGTTGCTGGTGATCGGGTCAACCAATACCTCGAACGCGCCTGTTTCCGTCGTTTCGTCTATGATTTGGGCGTAGGCGTGGTTGTCGAAGATCATGATTTCGCCCAGGGTTAAATTGTCGTTGTTGAGAGTGGCAAGGTAGTCAATAACGGCCGTTTCTGCATCCTCAATAGACAGTGGGTCTGCATTAGTCAAGCCGCCGAAGCTGCCCATCATACCAGAACCATACTGACCATCCATCATTCCCCCGTTCATCATCATACCCATCATGCCGGTGCTAAACTGACTGTTACCCATCATGTTAGATCCAATTTGACCATTTCCCATCATCCAGCCTGGTTGGAACCCCTGAGTCCTGGTCTGACCAAAGTAAAACCCGCCTACAAAGAGGCCAATTCCGGCTGCAATTGCACCAATGATTAGTAATATTTTGTTCATTGTTATCTCCTCAAATTAATATTGTTTGGTTAAATGTGTGCTGAACGTGTATTTCTATGCCTGCTCCAAATCTTGTCGCATTGTTTGAAATTCATCTTTGGATAACTTACCGCGTGCATAGCGCTGTTTTAATATGGTTAGCGCATCACCATCTGTATCGGTTCCACTGTTCCGAGGTGTGGTTGCTTTGGGAAAAAGGCTTGCAAGCAGCCCAATGCTGCTGCCAATAATGATGACCCAGAAAATGAGCATCCAAATATAGCCACTGGTTCCTGTCATCATAATGATTCTCTCCCGATTCCCTAAATCCAACTACTTGCTGAATAAGGGAGGTTCGTATCAAACATTGTTTATCTTTAATGGTGGTATGTTACTAAGCCTGTATGACGGAGTTTCAACAAAAGTATGACGATTTTGTAACGGTCTTTGCTGAATTTTTCGCTCCTCGTCAGAAACAAAAAGCAGGGTCAGAACGACCCTGCTTGATGCTTGCTAATTGAAAACTGAGTGGCTGATTCAAACTCCCAGATCGGTACGGATTGTCTCGAACTCTTCTTTACTAATATCACCCCGAGCATAGCGCTGTTTTAGAATCTCTAGCGCGTTGTTGCTTGTACCGTCTCGCCCGCTGCTGCTGTGATTGTTGTTGCTGGCGCGGATGAGAAAGTAAACCAAAGCGACGAAGGTGCCCAAAAAGAGAAGCATTAGCAGTCCACCAACAAGCCAACCGCCCCAGCCAAATCCACCGCCCATATGTGGCCAAAACATCTTATCAACTCCTTGTTAACTGGGTTAACTGGTTAAATCATGGCGCAGGCGTTCAAATTCCTCTTGGGAAATGTCGCCCTGCGCGTACCGTTCTTTGGCAATATCTAGTGCCGATTTACCCGTTTGCCCTGAGGAGGGTGAGGTAAACAGGTTGCCCTGTCCCCTCTGGTTTAACAGGTAAATGAAGGCAATGACGATCAACAAAGTGAATATCAATCCAAAACCCATCATGGTGTATCTACTCCTTAAATTTATCAGCGGGCTCAAGCCCACGCTATTTTATTGAGGCATTGACCGGATGCTTACGGTCGTTTTGTAACTGTCTTCAGCGTACCGGGAAAGTTTGAAGAATATGCTACAAAAGTGTGACATTTTTGTAACGATGTTTTGTGCCAAAACATATCTAATATGTACCAAGCCCCTATATCTGGATAGGTTGTCGGGGGCGACCGGAGTTTCTATAGTCGAAAAATAATGTGCTATACAACTTGAACGTTTAAGAGAGGAGACGACAGCATGAAACAAAACAATCAACGTGGAAACTATTTAAGATTCTTTGCCATGATCGGTACATCGATGATCATTATGTACTTTTTAATGTATCTGAACTCCTATCAGATACTGGATCATGCCTGGTTTAGTGAGACTAGGCTGTTCATGACAACCATCATGGGTGGTGCCATGATGGCTATTATGCTGTTTTTCATGCTGGGGATGTATAAGAACAGTAAGGTCAATGCCGCCATCTTTGTTGGGGCCGCTCTTATGTTGCTGCTCTCAGTCTGGCTGGTACGCAGTCAGATTACAGTTGATGGCGTTGACTATATGGAAGGGATGATTCCGCATCACTCTATTGCTATATTGACCAGCGAGCGTGCCGGAATTGAAGACCTGCGAGTGCGCGAACTGGCCGATGAAATCATCGAAGCACAACGTAAAGAAATTAAGGAGATGGAGTGGTTGATAGAGGATATTAGAGCCAACGGTACGGCTGAAACCCAAGAAGAAGCAGATGCCAGACCAGTGCCAGAGTTTTCTGGAACGCCAGAGTAATATTTCGATTTGGGAAAATTGAAACGGCCGTTCTTCCCTAGAGCATTTTGCTGTCCGCAAGCCCGGCCGTTCTGTTTGGCGTAGCCCGCTGGCATGGCGATGAGTAGACCTATCAAAATAACATTGGTGTCACCGACCATGAAGGATCATTGTTGACCCGAGTCATCAAGAGGGAGAACAATCGTAAACGTGCTGCCCCGGCCAAGCCCGGGGCTGGCCGCCGTAAGACGGCCGTTATGGGCTTCCACCAGATGTTTGCTAATGGTCAGACCGATACCGCTGCCGCCGCCAACGCGTGAACGGGATTTATCTGCCCGATAAAAACGCTCAAAAATACGCGAAATATGGTCAGCCGCAAGGCCAATGCCTGTGTCCGTTACCGAAATCATTAAACAGCGATCAGAATTTGGCAAACAGCGTTCGCCGTGCAGCGATGAGCGATGCGTGATGACTGAACAGCTAACTGTGACCTGGCCGCCCGATGGCGTATATTGCAGAGCATTGCCCAACAGATTAATCAGAACCTGCGTCATTCGCGCCGGGTCAACCCTGAGGCTGGGTAAATCAGTGGGGTGGTTGGGTTCCAAAGTCACCTGTTTGTCGGTAAATTGGGGGCGGAGTCGGCGTACGGCAGTTTCCACCAGAGCAGCTGGATTTACCAACGCCTTTTCCAGGGAAATTTGCCCAGCTTCTGCCTTGGATAGTTCTTCCAGGTCACGCACGAGCCGCTGAAGTCGGCTTACTTCCTGCTCAACGCTGGCAAATGTTTCTGGCTCTGGCTGCAAGACTCCATCTTGCAATCCTTCCATTACGCTCTTGATGCCGCTGAGCGGCGTGCGCAGCTCATGCGCGACATCGCCAATGAGTTGGCGGCGTCGCGCTTCTGTTTGCGTTAATTCTTGCGCCATGCGGTTAAAGGAGACGGCCAGCTCGGCCAGTTCGTCTTCGCCGATTACCTGAACACGTTCATCATAACGGCCGTCGGCCATACGTTGACTGGCGATCTTCATTTGCTGTACCGGGCCTACAATGCGTCGGGTAACAAAGCTGCTCACGAGAACGGCCGTGAGAATGGCAAAGGTCGCTGCCACCAACAAGATTTCGTTAATGGCTGCCTGAAAACTCTCTGTTAAATCTACCAACATGCCACCCATACTGCCGCCCATCATTGATTCCATATTGGCCATATGCCGATTGAAAGCAGACGGGGTAACAAACTCGGCCGCTGCCGCCAGGGTTGCAACCCCCACGAGGATAATGATCAAGTAAGAGAAAAATAGCTTCCAGCCAATGTGTTGCCGAACTATTTTCATAGCATTTCATCCTCGAAGCGATAGCCTGCACCCCATACGGTGGCAATGAGGGTTGGCTCGGCCGGATCGCTCTCCACCTTTTTGCGTAAACGGCCAATGTGCACATCTACCACACGATCATCCCCATAATAATCATATCCCCATACTTGCTCAACCAGCTGT
>CALBTC010000254.1 GCA_937967805.1 uncultured Anaerolineaceae bacterium | reverse complement strand
TCATCCTGCTGCCCCTGGCGAATGTAGATCAATCCGGCGATGAGCAAAATTTGGGCGTATTCGGCCGTATTGCGCTGCGTTTCATCGGCCAGCCCTTTTTCGATCCAGGTAAACGCCTGGGGATATTCGCCCTTAAGCTCATGCAAACGGGCGCGCCAGCGGCACACGGCCGTTTTCCCCGCGGCATCATGGTTGTTTTCCGCCAACTCATAGGCAACAGGTAAATGTTCCAGCGCCTGATCATATTGGCCGGTGCCAATGTAGAGCTGGCTTAGCGCCAGATGGATTTTTTGCCGGGCAACGGCCGTATCAAACCCCTCAATCTGAGCCGCACAATGGCGCGCCTTTTGGAAATGTTCGATCGCGTCCTGGTTAGCCGACAGATTTTGCGCCTGCTCGCCGGCCACAAGCTGGTACTTCAGCGCCCGCGGCCAATCTTCGCCCATGTAGGCGTGGTGGGCAATCAGCGGCGGCAGGCTGTCTACGTCGCCCCAGCCGGAACTGCGGCCGTCTTCCAAAAAGGCCGCCACCAATCGATGGTACGTCTTGCGCGAGCTAACGGCCAGGCTGTTGTAGGCCACCTCTTGCAGCAGCGAATGGATAAAGGCATACACCCGCTCCGGGTTGCGCTGCGCCTCGCGAATCATCTCTACTAACTGCAATTCTGAAACGTAGCCCTCCAGGGGCTGGTCGTTCCGCCCGCTGGTAATGTGCTCCAACACATCGTAAGGGAAGGAGCGACCCACCACAGAAGCCACCTGCGCCGTCCAGCGACAAAGCTCTTCCAGCCGGTCCAGGCGGGCCAGCAGCACGCCTTCCAGCGTTTCCGGCACGGTGATGGTGGCCACGGTTTGGCTAAACTGCCAACGGCCGTTTTCCCCCTTCATCAACAAGCCATCATTTATCAGCGAACGCAGCACCTCCTCAAGGTACAACGGATTCCCTTCCGCCCGGTCCAGAATGAGCGTTTCGGCGCTGACCGGCCACTCGTCAATGGGAACGAGGCTATGCAGCAGTATGCGCGCATCTTCGCGGGACAAGCCTGCCACGCGAATTTCGGTGTAATACATTTGATGGGATTCATTCAGGGTTTCACGAAGCTGCCAGCACCCTTTTTCCCTTTCGGGGCGGAACAGCAGCAAAAAGAGCAGCGGCACCTGCTCCACCAGCGGCAGCAAAAAGGTGAGCAGATCAAGCGAAGCGTTGTCCATCCAATGAATGTTGTCAAACCAGATGATGAACGGCCGCTGCCGCGCCTGGGCCATGAGCAAGCTGCGAATGGCAATAAAGGTGTGCTGCTGCAAGGCATCACCATCCAGATAGCGAACCTTTTGCGCCAGCGTCTCATCCAGCGGCAGCTTGAGGAAGTTGGCCAGGTAAGGCAAGCTATCTGCCGCCTCTTCTGCCGGCAAATTTTGGTACAGCATTTGCTGCAGCGTTAGCAATGCCAGCGTCTCATCTACCTCCGGTTGAATACCGACCAACTGCCGCACCAATTCGCGAAACGGCCGGTACGTCACCGTCTCTGTAAACGAGAGGCAGCGCACGTGCAGCCAGGCCACATCTTCCTGATGTGCCTCGTATGCCAGGCGGGATTTGCCCTGCCCGGCTTCGCCAATCAGCGACACGATGCGGCCAAAGCCAAACGAAAGCTGGTCGATGGCGTCCTGCAAGGCAGCCCGTTCAGCCTCGCGGCCTACCAGCGGTGCCTGCAAGCCTTGCGCGCTGGGCAGCCCTCGCGTCTGTTCATTTATGGCACGCAGACCGGTGACGGCAAAAATGGGCACCGGCTGGCTCTTGCCCTTGAGCTGTACCTCGCCTTCCGGCTGAAGGTCGGCCACTGCAGCGGTCTGGCGACGCACGTTTTCATTCACCAGCACGCAGCCTTCTTTGGCCGCACTCATGAGGCGCGCCGCCAGATTGACCTCATCCCCCATGACGGTGTATTCGTGCCGCCAACTGGCCCCCACGTAGCCGGCAAACACATAGCTGTAGCTGATGCCAATGCGCTGGCTCAACCGCCAGCCGGACAATCCTAATTCATCGGGCAACGTCTGGTTGAGTTCTTCCAGCGCCTCCTGCATGGCCAGGGCGGCCCGCACGGCCCGTTCGGCATCGTCTTCATGGGCGATGGGTGCGCCAAAGGTGACCAGCACCTTGTCGCCGTGGTCATATAAATCGACCTTGTTCATGACGCCGCCGTACGGCCGTATCGCCTCGCTCATGCTCACGTAATACCGGTTTAAGGCGGTGACAATAAGTTCTTCCTGCCCATCACCCAACCTCTCAACGGCATCACCCAGGCCATCGACGTTGGCAAACAAGGTGGCCACCAGCCGGTGCTCTCCCTTCAGGCTGGGCGCCCGGGGATCGCTGGCCAGGCGCGGCAGCAGGCCGGTGGGCAGATAAGGCGTGAACGTGGCCAGCCAGGTAATGTGGCGGCGCAGCGTGGCCAGATCGGGTGCCAGGGGATAGAGCGTTTCCTGGGGCGGAATGTAGGTGCGGTTGGATGGCTGGTCAATGTATTCCACCAGCAAGAAGCTGGGATTTTCGGGAAGGGGAACGGCCGTCAAGATCACATCGGCACTAACGGCATCATACGTTGCCTGGTCGATGAGCACCTGCCCGGCCGACGCCGCCGATTCGACAGCGGCCGTAGCGTTGACGTCGGGGCCAAAGAGTGCATATTCCATGTTTTCGATGGAACCTAATTGCGCGGCAAAGAAACGGCCGTGTTTAATGCCTACGCTCATCCGCAAAGGAAACGTGCCTTGCGACGTTTTGGTCTCGGCAAAGTCAGCCATTGCTGCCTGCATCTTCATTGCCGCCTGGATGGCC
Source organism: uncultured Anaerolineaceae bacterium (assembly GCA_937967805.1). The sequence goes on along the minus strand of CALBTC010000254.1, from coordinate 2,326 downwards.
AGCGTGGCGCTATTCGGACCACTGCTGGTGCTCAGTTCCGGGAACATGTCGTCCAGGTCGGCAGCCGCACCATTTTCAGTAAACAAACCCAGCAGCGCATCGCCACCAAACCGGATGAGCTGGCCGTCGTAAGCCCGCAAAATATCCAGCATGGCGTCAAAATAACGATTAACCACATCGGTGACTTCTTCAGCTCCCTCGCGGCCAATCTGGCTTAGCCGTTCCGACATGGCCGTAAAACCGCTGATGTCGGCAAAAAGCAGCGTGCCCGTGACAAATTCGCCATCTGCCTGGCCGGGATGGGGCTGCCGCCTCACCTGCCGCACCAGCGAAGCGGGCAAATGGGTGGTGGTGGCTTCCAGCAAACTGGCCAGATGGGAGACACAAGGGGATAAAACGGCGCGGGGCGGCTGCGATCCTGCCGCCGCCACGGATTGCATCAGGTTAGCCGGCAGAAACCTTTGCAGTTGGGCCATCTCTTGCGAGGTCAGCCCATTATTATCAGGAGATACTTTATTGGTCGGCTCGTGGTCTTCTTTCAAAAGCTCACTCATTAGCGCAAGGTTCGTCTGTCTCTCTAGTAATCGGCGTAACGGCCTGAGGCTTTTCTCCCAAATATTTGCCGATTACAACAATGGTAAACGAATGTTTGGCTGAAGCTCCACCAAACTGTTGTGTAAAAAACGTGAATATTTGTGACGTGGAAGAGGCTCCAGCACGTTTTACGCACAAAAGATATCGAAGTTATGTTAACTGAATAATTCTCGCGGGTGCTTTGGCGCTGGCTGATTTGTTCCCCACGCTTTCATCTTCCAGGGCTCATTGGGCTTGACCGTTTTTAATTCTTAAGTTTCGGCAAACGGTCAAGCCTTGGGGTTCGTTTCCTTATCTAAAGTTTTTGTGAACGAACCCATAGTAAAGCAAAAACCTTTCTGCAAGGCTGTCTATGGGGATGTGGCGCTCCTGTAAAAATCGTTACACTACAGGCTCAACCCTGACAGGCACGCCACAGAAGGCAGCATTGCCCGTTAGCTGATCGATTTGCTGGTCGTCGGTGAGGTCATTAATGGAAGCGCCGGGGTGTTTAACGGCCGTTTCCAACATCACCCCTTCCCGATCATGCCCCCAGCCATGGGGAATGCTCACCACCCCCGGCATCATGTCGTTAGTTACCGCCAGCGGCAAATGGATTTCTCCCGTGCGAGAGCAAACCTTTACCAGTGCACCATCAGTTAAATTGTGGGCTTGAGCATCGTCTGGATGCATCAGCAGGGTGCAGCGATCTTTGCCGCGAACCAGGCGCGGGCTGTTGTGCATCCAGGAATTGTTGCTGCGCAGCTGCCGCCGCCCGATGAGCATCAGCGTCTGGCCATTGGCCGACTCATCAAGCCAGGTTTGCCGCACGCGGTCCAAATCGGCCAGGATGAGTTCAGGGGCAAGCTGGATGCGCCGATTTGGGGTGCAAATGCGCTGCATCAGGATCGGCTGGAGCGGCCCCAGATCAACGCCATGCGGCTGCCGCTTGAGCCTGGGCAGCTTCAGACCCTGCCTGCCCTGCTGGCGCAACTTTTTCTGGTTAAAGCCATGCGCCCCGTACGGTCCATAGCGCAGCGCCAGATCGATAATTTGGTCCGGCTGCATCCGGGCAAAAAAGTCCAGCTTGCCCTGGGGCGAGTGGCGTATGGGCAGCGGCCGGTCCGTCATGCGCCGACGCAGCTCCTGGAAAATTTGCCAATCGTGCCGGGCATTTTCGGCGGGAGGCAGGAGCGGCGGCGAATAGTTGGCCGTGTTGCGTATGGCCAGAACGTGGAAGATGAGGTCGTAATGCTCCGTTTCCAGGCCGGTGGTGGGCGGTAAGATAATGTTGGCGTGGCGCGTCGTTTCGTTGATGTAGATGTCGATGGCCGCCATGAATTCCAGTCCGGCGAATGCTTTGTCCAGCTGACGGCCGTTTGGCGTAGACAGCACCGGGTTGCCGGCAATGGTCACCATCCCCTTGATCTGGCCCTCGCCGGACGTAAGAATTTCTTCGGCCAACACGGAGACCGGCAGCTCGCCGCCAAATTCGGGTAAATGGCGCACGCGGCTGTGCCAACGACCGTAACGCCCCGTTTGCCCCGTCATAGTGGTGATGCCCACCACATCGACGGCAGGCAGGGTAAACATGGCCCCACCGGGGCGGTCCAGGTTGCCGGTGACAAAGTTGAGCAGGTTGATGAGCCAGTGGCACAGGCCGCCAAACTGCTGGGTGGAGACCCCGATACGGCCGTAGCAAACGGCCGTTTCTGCCGTGGCAAAATCACGGGCCAGTTGGCGAATAGCGTCA
>CALBTC010000253.1 GCA_937967805.1 uncultured Anaerolineaceae bacterium | reverse complement strand
GACGGCTGTTTTGTGGGAAACGGCCGTCTGTCATAACCGTCATTCAATTTTGCAGCACTGCCATCAAGGCCTGCGCCTCTGCCACCGGGCGGATGGCATAATGGCCGTATTCAAGCACCGGGTCCAGCAGTTTGGCGATTGCCAAGGCATCATCGGTTTCTGCCAGAATGAATATCGTGTGCCCCGGTGCATCCGCATAAACGCCCTTGAGCGTAACGCCGTGGTCGGCGGCCGTTTGCATCACCTGGGCAAAGGCCGCCTGTCGCTCCGGTTTATGCGCCGAGCAGTTGGTTGGTTCATGGGTGGCGGTGATATGAAATAACATGGTTTTTTCCTCCTATGGGTATGTTCTTTAGATTGGTCCAATCTCCAAGATTGGACCAATCTTTGAACAGTTGCCATTCAAACGGCCGTTGCCAGTTTGCGGGCGTTGGCTTCATATTTATTGTGAGATTTGTTCAGCATGGCCGTGCCCATGCGCGTAACCGGGCATTTAGCCATGCCGCGCAGCGTTTCGCTTTCTACAGCGTCCAAACTGTGCTGGGCAATAATTTGCTCCACGTCCTTAAAAAAGCGGGTACGGTACTGAGCGTCTGTGGCCACGCGGCCAATAATGACGGAAACCTGATTTTGATTTGACATTTGTTTTGCTCCTTGTCTAAAGTTAAGCTGAATAAAAGAATTGCTATTACTGTAAAAGACGGCCGTTTTCAAACCGTCACAACAACCGTCACAAGCCATGAGTACCTTACACCTCCGTTTCTGCGGCACGCCAGAAGTTCAGTGGCAGCATCAACTGCTCAACTTTCCTGCGCGCAAGGCGCTGGCGCTGCTGGCTTACCTCGTTGTTGAGGGAGACCGCCAGCCGCGCGACAAGCTGGCGGCGCTGCTCTGGCCGGAAAGCGATCCATCGCGGGCGCGGGCCACGCTGCGCAACGGCCTGCACCAGCTGCGCACCACGCTGCCCAAAGAAGACTATTTGCACATTGAGCGGGATGCTCTGGCCTTCAATTTTGCTGCCGAGTATGAACTGGATTTGGATCAGGTGGCAACGGTCGCTTCTTCTCAAGATACGGCCGTGCTGCAAAATGCCGTTGCCGCTTATCGAGGCGATTTTTTAGAAGGGCTCACCCTGCCGGACGCCCCCGAATTTGACGACTGGCTGCGCTTACAGCAAGAACAGTGGCACCGCCGCATCGACATCATCTACGACCGGCTGGCGCGGCGGCAATTGGAACAGGGCCAAACGGCCGCCGCGCTGGACACGGCCGAATCGTGGCTGGCCCACAATCCCCTTAACGAAGCCGCCTACCGCCGCCTGATGCGTCTCTACTTTGTAGGCGGCCGGCGCACCGCCGCCCTGGAAGTTTACGACCACTGCCTGACCATGCTGGCCGAAGAGCTAAACGCCGAGCCCGCACCGGAAACGGCCGCCCTGGCCGAGCAAATCCGGCGGGAGCAGGCGGTGAGGCCGTCTGCCAGGAAAGGAAAGGTTTCCCCGCGAGCAGCCATTGCCGACGGACCGCTGGTGGGACGGGGCGGCGAGTTCAGGAAGCTGGTCGCTTTTTTCCACCATGCCCAAACCGGCCAGCCGCAGGCCGTTCGGCTGCTGGGCGAGCCGGGCATTGGCAAAACCCGGCTGGCCCATGAATTTTTAGCCTGGGCCCGGGCGCAGGGGTCCGAAATTTTGCGCGGGCGCAGTTTTGAGAGCGGCCGGCACCTGCCTTACCAGCCGCTGGTAGCGGCGCTGCGTCCCCGCCTGGAGCAGATCAACGCGCCGGAAGATTTGCTCAGCGATAGCTGGCTGCGGACGCTCAGCCGCCTGCTGCCGGAAATCGCGGATCGTTACCCGGATTTGCTCACCACAGATGTTTCTCCCCCATCCTCCGACGAACAAACCGCCCGCACCCACCTGTTTGAGGCCATCACCCGCCTGCTGCTGGCGCTGGTTCCCCGGCAAGCTCCGCTTATCCTGTTTGTGGATGATTTGCAATGGGCCGACGCGGCCACGCTGGACGTGCTGCAATACGTGGCGCAACGGATTAGTGAACAGCGAGCGGCCGTTTTCCTTTTATGCACCGTCCGCTCTGAAGCCATCGAGCCGGAGCTGCCCGTGACCCGCTGCTGGCAGCAGCTGGACCGGATGCTCTCTGCGGAAACCCTTCATTTGACCGGGCTTTCTGAAGCAGAAACGGCCGATTTTATCCAGGCGTTAGGCGCTGCCGAAAACAGCCGCTTCACCACCTGGCTGTTTCGCGAAACGGCCGGACAGCCGTTTTACCTGGTGGAAACGGTGAAGGAGCTGCTGGCGCAAGAATCGCTGCGCTTTTTGCCGGATGAGGCGGGCCGGCAGCGGCTGCATATCGCCACCGTACCCCATGAGCGCGATGCTGTCCCGGTGCCGCAAAAGATTCAGCAGTTGATTAACGGCCGTATCGCCCGACTCACGCCTCCGGCAGCCGATTTGCTGGCCGCCAGCGCCGTGCTGGCCCAGGGCTTTGGCTTTGATCTGCTTTGCCGCGTGGCGGGCATCGGGCAAAGCGAAGGGCTGCCGGCGCTCGATGAGCTGCTGCAAAACCAGCTCTTGCAGGAGCAGGGCAGGGAGGAAATCGGTTCTGCCTCCGCTCCCTACATCTTCACCCACGACAAGATTCGCCAGGTGGCCTATGAAGCGGCCGGCAGCGCCCGGCGGCGCATCTTCCACCAGCGGGCGCTGGCTGCCCTGGCTGACGCCGCTGCCCCTCCCGCCCAACTGGCCCGGCACGCCGTCGCCGCCGGTGACCATGCAGCCGGTTTCCAATACAGCCTGGCCGCCGGCACGGCCGCTTTGCAACTGCACGCCGTCCAGGAAGCCATCACCCACCTGGAACAGGCGCGAAAGTTGTATCCTCTGAAAAAGCGTAACGCAGAGGCGCAGAGACGCAGAGAGAAGCGTGCCAAAGCTCTGCAAAAATCTGCGGATTTATCATTGCAAACGCTCTATCTACAGTTGGGCCGCGCCTACGAAATTGCCGGCAGCTATGATCAGGCGCTGGCCGTGTACGACGAATTGCAGGCGCTGGCCCAGGCACAAGACGACCGGCCGCTGCAGCTGGCAGCGTTGATGGCCCGCACCACCGTGTATGCTGCTCCTACCCACCATTACGATCCGGAAAGCGTGGATATTTTGACGCAGCAGGCGCTGCCCCTGGCGCAGGAACTGGAAGATCACGCTGCCCAGGCCAAGATTCTGTGGAATTTGATGCTGCTGCATATCTTCACCGGCAACATGCAGCAGGCGCTGGAACATGGCGAGGCGTCGTTGGCGCTGGCCCGCGAACACAATTTGCCGGAGCAGTTGGCCTACACGCTGCACGATCTGTTTCGGCCGTATCTGTTTTGCGGCCATCCAGAACAGGCAGTGGACGTGCTGCACGAGTCGCAGGCGATGTGGCGCGAAATGGACAATAAACCGATGCTGGCCGACAGTCTCAACGTCCTTTCCGGCCATTACGCCCTCATCGGTGAGTACAACAGGGCGATTGAAGTAGGGCAGGAGGCATTGCAGCTCAGCGACGAGATTGACAACGTGTGGAACCAATCTTTTGGCCGAATGCAGCTGAGCTTCGTTTATATGGATCGGGGCGACTATGCTAAGGCCATAGAGCTGATGGAAGCTTCGATTACGCTGGGGGAAAAGGCGGGATTTATGATCCCCATGGTTCTCAGTGGGGCGCTGCTGGCCTGGATTTATGCCGTTTTGGGCGATCTGGCCCGGGGGCACGATTGGGCCGCCCGCGCCCTGGCCCAGGCGGATGAGATGCATCCCAGCCTGCGCATCAGCCCGCTGGCCACACAGGGGTATTTGCATTTGCTGGCGGGGGAGATGGCGGCGGCGGAAACGGCCGTTACCGAAGCCCTCGATCTCTTTTCACCCGACAACAACGACCCTAGCCTGCTGATTGTCCCCTTTGCCGCCGTGGAGCTGGCCCTGGCCCGGCAGAAACCGGACGAAGCGCTGGTCCAGCTAGACCGCTTTTTCGCTATTTTACAGGCGCGCAGCCTGCGTATCATGACCGGGCTGCTGTACTGGCTTAAAGGGCGGGCGCTGCTGGCGTTGCAGCGCTGGGAAGAGGCCGAAGCCGCGCTGGCAAAAGGCAAGCAGGTGGCCGAAAAGCTGGAATCGCGTCCGGCGCTGTGGCGGGTACTGGCGGCTCAGGCTGACCTGGCGGAAACACGAGGTGATGAGGAAACGGCCGTTTCCCTGCGCCAACAAGCCATGAACATTATCCTCACCATTGCCGATGATCTGGATGATGAGGCACTGCGGCACAGTTTTTTGCAGAAAACGGCCGCGGCTTTTCCAGGAAATCAACAGCATTGACTCGGACTGTCATTCCTTGGTTTCGTTATAGAACCAGTCGATAGTGAATTAATTCCCGAACTTGACCTGAGTTTTTTTCTAATTTAACCTGACATTATGGTGCCAATAAATTCTGATGGGAATTATTGGCCAGTTTTTCCCCTATTTCCGGAGTTTGGCTGGATTCATTAGTCAAGCTAGAGCCAAAAGGAGAATGTCATGCGTAGAAAAATTCTTTTCATATTCGTCACGATCGCTCTCATGTTGCTTGTAGCATTACCCGCTTCAGCAGTTGTCTGGGGTCAGCCCGATGGCGATGCTCATCCATATGTCGTAAACGTTGTATTTGATGTTGATGGCTTTCCGAGCCACCGGTGCTCAGCTTCGTTCCTAAATGAAGAGTGGTTACTTACGGCCGGACATTGTACGTTTGGAACATCAGGAGCGCGTGTCTATACGGATAATCCTTATACGAACGATCCAGGGTATCCTTTCTCCGGAGGGTTGGACGCAATCCCAATCACCCACCCCGCTTATGATAATTTTGCAACTTTTCCGAACACAAGTGACGTTGGGTTGCTACAACTGACGAGTGACAGTTGGGATGGGCCAACGGCGAATTTGCCTGATCTGGGCGCAGTCGATGATGCCTATCAACCACACGGAAACAGAGGTGGTGAGATGATAATCGTAGGCTTTGGAGTTCAGGGTATCGTTCCTAATCCTAATATCGTTCAGGCAGACCCATACCGCTATAATGCGGATCCGATGATCGTTGAATTGAACAGTGCCAACTCAGGCGGATTTAATATTCACTTGAGTTCGAATCCTGGCAAAGGGAATGGCTCAGGTGGTGCCTGCTTTGGCGATTCAGGTGGACCAGCACTGATCGGTGACAGCGATACCATTGGCGGTGTTGGCTCATTTGTGCTCAATCTGAACTGCGTTGGTGCCGGCTTCTATTATCGGGTGGATACGGTGCATGCTCAGGATTTCCTCAACATGTACTTACCATAATGTCTTAATAAAGTCGTGCTGTTGTGCGCAGTATGGTTTTCAGGCCTTGTTAGGAGCAAAAACAGCCTGTTAAGGGTTAATTGCAAAAAAACAAGAGAAGCAATTTGAGATACGGCCGTTTCCCAATGTTTAGGTAAAGAGGAAACGGCCGTTTTTACTTGATGATTCACTGTGGCGCCACAATAAGACGAACATCCGCTTTTGTTTATACCGGGAAGGACGGAATGCCAAATGAAGACAACGGGGCTTGTAGAAGTAATCATTTATGTGGCAGACATGGAGGCGCAGGTGCGTTTCTATCGGGACGTTTTTGGATTGGATGTGACCTATCCCGCCGGATTGACCGACTACTCAGACCAGTTTTGGGTGACGCTGGATGCCGGTGGGGTGCTGCTGGCGCTGCACGGCGGTGGTCAGGGGCGCTTGGGAGCCGATACGCCAAAAATTGTGTTTGGCGTGGACGATATTCACGCGGCGCGGGCGGCGTTGGTGGAAAAAGGGGTCAACGTTGATGACGTGCGCTCGGCTGCACCCGGCGTGTGGGTGTGCGACGGCCGTGATCCGGAAGGCAATCCCTTTTCCATTGAGAGTCATGATTGAGTAGAACGTAAAGCGGCTTTTCACTTTTTGCCGCCGGCTTCTTGCCGTACACGACCGTATGCCGCCATAATCTCCTGCAAAGCATCGAGCGGCAGAGCATGTACGGTATGGCCATGAAAGCCGATCATCGTTTCGGCGGCGCAAAGGGCGTTAAGGATCGCTTCTTCCACGGCTTCGGCCGTGGCGTTGAACAGGTCGTTCATGTGATTATTAGGCACCATTTTGATGTCGCGCAGGAATTTGCTGCCCTGAGCCGGTAAATGGTTGCCGGTGGAAAAAGCCAGAAAAATGTCGCCGCTGCCGTTGTATCCGGTGCCGCCCACGCGCGCCAGGCCCACCGTGGCCCGCTGGGCCAGCCGGTTGCACTGGTTGGGCAGCAGCGGCGCATCGGTGCCCACGATGATGATGATGGAGCTGGAAGGGGCGGGCATTTGCTTGAACGGGGTGGGGGTGTGGGCGTCGGGGATGAGTTCGCCCACCGGCACGCCATCAACGCGCAGCAGGGGCCGGTCGCCGTAGTTGGCCTGGACGAGGGCGCCGATGGTGAAACGGCCGTCCATCATCTCCACCACCCGCGAGGCCGTGCCGATCCCACCCTTGAAGTCGTGGCAAATCATGCCTGTGCCGCTGCCGACGTTGCCTTCGGGCACGGGGCCATTTTGGGCCGCTTCCAGCGCGGCCAGAGCATGTTCTTTGGTCAGGTGAAAGGCGTTGATATCGTTGAGCCAGCCATCATACGTCTCAGCCACAACCGGCAGCAAAAAGCTCTGCGTGTAACCCAGCCGTACGGAATATTCCACCAGCGTATCCCGCACGATGCCAACCTGATGCGTGTTGGTCAGCCCAATGGGCGAGCCAAGCATCCCCGACTCCTTGACCCAGGCAATGCCGGTCATCTCGCCGTTGCCGTTAAAGCTGTGGTAGCCGGCAAAAGCGTAATTGTGCCAGATGTCGCCGCCACGCGGCAGGACCATCGTGACGCCGGTGCGGGCAATACGCGGCTTGTCGTGAACGACGGTGCAGTGTCCTACCGTCACGCCGGGCACGTCGGTGATGGCGTTGTAGGGTCCAGGCGGGTATTGGCCGATGTTAATGCCGAGATCACGTAATCGTTTTCGCATAGGTTGATCCTTGTAGGCGTTTCCTTTGCCCAGGAATAGGACGCAGATTAACGCTGATGACGCTGATTTTCCTAATTACATCTGTGAAAATCTGTGTCCTGTTTTTGTGAAGAATCCAAACAGTTACGGCCGGTTTACCACGCACACCACATCTGTGCCGCCTTCGGTGCGAATGTTGACGTTGAGACGGCCGTTTATCTTCATCGCCCGCTCGCGCATACTGGTGAGGCCAAATCCGGCGCTGGGCTGGGCCGGGTTGAACCCCTGACCGTTGTCCTGCACCAGCAGCATCAGCTGCTGCGGATCGTAGGTGAGGGTGAGGGAAACGGCCGTGGGCTTGGCATGTTTCAGCGCGTTGGTCACCGCTTCCTGAGCGATGCGCAGCAGTTCCGTCTCCGTTTGCGGCGGCAGGGAGTACGGCTCGCCCTTGACGGTGACCTGGGCCTGAATCATCGTGCCGGGGATAAGCCGGTCCAGCATCTGGCGCAGGGCGGTGGACAAATCGCTGCTTTCCAGCACCGGGGGACGCAGCGCCCAAACGGAGCGGCGCGCTTCGGCCAGGCTTTCTTTGGCCAGGTTGCGGGCGCGGATTAGATGTTCCTGTGCCTCCTCTGGCGCATCGCTCAGCGTGTCTTCGGCGGCTTCCAGCTGCACTACGATGCCGGTAAAGCCCTGCGCCAGCGTGTCGTGGATTTCTCGGGCCATCCGGTTGCGTTCGTTGGCAACGGCCGTTTCCTCTGCCCGTTGCGCTACTTCCTCCGTTAACCGGTTGAGCCGCATACCGAGCATCACCTGCTGGGCCAACAGCTGCGCCAGCTCAATGTCCTCCGGCCAAAAAGAGTGCTTTTTGCCGCTGTTGAAGCTCATCAAGCCCACGACGTTTTCGTCTTCCAGCAGCGGCACCTGCAAAATCTGCTGAATGCCGTCGGCCAGAATGCGGGCGCGATGCACCAGACGCGGATCATTGGCCACATCGCTGATGAGGATGGGCTGCTTGCGCTGCACCATCTCCTTCCAGAGCGGCACCTCGCTGGTAGGAGTTGGTGGCAAGATACCGTTCAGATTATCGGCCGAACGCACTTCTCCGTTTGCCAGATACAGGTGTGTTTCCAGCAAATCGGCTTCCTGGTTGTGGAAAAAGAGCGTGGCCCACTGCACGCCAAGCTGCTCGGCAATGCTGCTGATGGCCTGGCGCAAGAATGTGTCTGATTGGGCGTCGGTCATCAGGGCGGCGAGGATGCGATTTTGCACGTTGGTTTGGCCGCGCGCCAGTTGCGTCATCTGCTCCAGATTGCGGGCCAGCAGCCGCGTGATCCAGCCGCTAAAGATGAACAGTCCGCACCAAAAGACAACGCTGGCCAGGTAGCCAGGCATGGTTTGCAGCGGATTAGGCGCATAATAGTCACCTTGCAGCTCCCGGTAACCCACAAGGCCAATCCAGAAGCCGAAAAAGGCAATGAATAGCGACAAAAACCAGCCGCCAATCAGCAGGCCGCTGAGCGAAATACAAACGAGGAAGAGGGCCGTGGTAGGAGCATTGATGCCAAAATATTGGGTGGCATAAAAAACGGGCTGCACGACCCCGAAAATAAAGATGGCCGCCGCTAGAGGAACGCCCCATTTAGGCAGCCACATCAATCCGTAGCAAACGATGCTGAGCCCCAACAAAAAAAGCGCATCCCACGGCAGCAGGGCATGATCGTAAAGGTTGAGCCACCAGCCGGCCAGATAGAGCAGGGAGAATACGGCTGTTACCCCCACCACGCGCGGCAGCAAACGCCGCCGCATCTCCAGCAAGGCGCGCTGCTGCTGCACGTTGGGATTAGGTGAGAAGAAAGCGGACATAGGAATTGTGAATTGTGAATAATAAATGGTGAATTGTGAATGGGCACTTAAGCTTGCTGCACCCAGGTTAACAACTCCAATAACAAATCCAGCGACAGGCTGCTGACCTGCTCCAGACGGTTGGGCATTTTGCTGCTTTGCATCAGCGTGGTCATCTCATCTTCGTCGCCGCCCAGCGCATTGCCCTTGAGCTGCACCAGGGCCAGCGGGCGCGGCGAGATATCTGGGACGTGGCGGTGCAGCAGGTAGGTGTACGGGTTGTTGTTGTGAAAGATGTGGCTGGGCGACAGTCCAGCCTGGGCGCGCCCCACGGCAATGACGCCGGCGACCTTGTTCACCCGGCTGGTCCACATCAGTGCCAGGCCCGCCGCCAGCGGCTGGCCGATGATAATTGGCTTGCTGGGCAGCATCTGGATCAGGATTTGCAGATCGGCGGCCAGGTCGTCCGGGTTGAGGCGGTGGTTGGCGCTAGCGTGCAGCAGGTAGCGCAGCGGGTCAACCCCATAGACATGATAGCCGGCCTCAGCCAGCTTGTTGCAGACGGCGTCGTCGGTGCGGCTGAAGCTGCCGTAGGTGGAAAGATAAAGCACGGTGGGCGGCAGTAGGCTGCCGGTGGCGGGATAATGGTAGCTTTCCATGACCGAACCGGGTCGCAAGGGCCAGAGGTTGACACGGCCGTTTCCCGCATCCGGCGTGCCCAAAAAGCCAAAATTAATCCGGCCAAAGCGCTCCCTGGCCCATTCAGCAATGGCGTGTAAATCCTGATCAAAATTATTGTCACCCATGGCCCCTTCACTGTCTCCCGTACCGCGCAGGTCAAACACCAGGTGGGCCACCTTGCGCCTGGCGCCGTGGGAGCGCACCTCTTGCCGGGCGCAGGTGATGACGCTTGATTTCGTCAGCGGATATTTGGGAACCCAAACGCGAATGGCGCGCAAATCTTCATCAGACAACCCGGTTGGCTTCACCAAAACGCAGTCCAGGTACAAATTGTCGTCAGTCAGGATGCCAAAGGGTTCTTCCGTGTAGGGTAAAGTTGAGGTCATGGTAGAAAAAACTGTGAGGAGACTAGAGATTGGAGATTGGAGATTCACTCAATCTCCAATCTCCAATCTTCAATCTCTAATTATCGGTCAAATTTGGAAAAGCGTAATCAGGAATAAGCTCAATAATTCGATTGTACGCCTCTATTATAGATTGGTCACTGGAAAAATAGCCACTCAACATTTCTTGCAGCACAATGGAAAGGGTAAGCTCTTCATACAGGATGGTGATGAGTTCGCCCTGTCCTTGCGGCAGCCCCCAGCGCCCGGTGGTGGCGATGCCTTCGCGCAGGGTAGCAACCACCTCGGGACCATAGAGCGATTCCAGCGTTTGCTCGCTGCCGGCCAGCGGCTGGCTGCCCCAGCTATCTATAAATTGGCGCGGATTTTCGGCCGTTCCCAGGCGCATCGGTACTTTGCGTTCCGGATCGACTGAGAGCCACTCTTCGTACCCTTCGTTGAACCAGTAAGTTGTGAAGCGGACGGCCGTTTCCCTTTCCGCCGCACTCGTAATGCCCAACAGACTGATGTTGCCAAACGCTGCCCCGTTGATGTCCGTCACAAAGCCGCTGTTTTGCGCCAGAAAATTTGGCGTGGCCAGGCATTGGGGGCAGGTGGGCGGCGCCTCGGGGTCCAGCCCGGCCAGCTGCGGCAGCAGGCTGGGTGGCCCCATGATCAGCCCGGTGCGGCCGGCCAGGTAAGCGTTGCGCGTGCTGGTGTCTGTCTGCACCCCAATCGGGCTGTTTTGGTTGATGATGGTGTAATAAAAGTTGAGCGCTGAGGCACACTCTGGTTCCAGCAGCTGAAGCTCACCCGCTTCATCGACGAGCTGACAGCCGTTGGCCAGCGCCATGTGCTCGAAGATTTGCTGGGTGGTTACTAGGTTGGCTTCGGTAGGCACAACAAAACCGGCCACCAAATTTTCACGGTCAGTAATGGCTTCGGCGGCGGCGGAGAGGGCGCGGAAGCTGTTGGGGACGGACAGATTGCGCTCCTCGAACCAGTCGGTGCGGTAGATAATGAGCTGATGGTAGCCGCTGTTGGGCAGGGCGGCAGGCTGGCCGCTGCTGGTTTGGACCAGGTTGAGCGCGTCGGGATTAAACGTGCCGGCATCCAGCTGGGCCAGGGCTTCAGCATTGGCGGCCGTGTCAAAAATGCCCCGCTCGGCCCAGCCGACGCTGAACTCAACGGGGTGGATGATGATGTCGGGCAGTGTGTTGGAAAGCACGGCCGTATTCACCAAATCGGGCAGAAGCTGCGGCGATACGAGGACCATCTCTACGTCGATGCTGTGCTGCGCCTCAAAATCGGCGGCCATTTCATCCAGCATTTGCTCGTGTGCTTCCGACGTTTCGTTGACCCACACGGTGAGTGACGGGTTGGGTTCAGCCTGGGCTGCCAAATCGCCTGGACTGCTGCCGGAAACGGCCGTGGGCGTAGCCACAGGTAAAATGAGTGGTTCTGGTGAAGGGGTAGGGGTAAACGCCGCCTGAGCGGTGGCGGTGGCCAGGCGGGGCGGGTTGGCTAATCCGCAGGCGGTGAGGAGGCCGGTAAGCAGTAAGCAGTAAACAGTAATCAGTAAAGAATGGTTAGCGGGTTGTTGCTGCTTTTGCAATTCTGTCACCTTGTCACCTTGTCACCGGCAGAGCGCATCACCCGCTCATGAATGACGCGCAGTCCGGTCAGGGTTAGCCAGGGATCGATGTGGTCGATGACGGCCGTATGTGGTGCTATCAAATCGATTAGGCCGCCGGTACCCAGGGTGTGAATTTGTTGGAAGCGGTCGGGGTGTTCGCCCTTTAGCCGGGACACCAAGCCTTCGATCAGGGCCAGGTAGCCAAAAATCAGGCCAGACTGCATGGCGTGCACCGTGTTGGTGCCGATGGTGCGCGGCGGCGCTTCCAGGGAGACGTGGCTCAGCTTGGCGGCGCGGCTGGCCAGCGCTTCGGCGGCCAATCCCAGGCCGGGGGCAATGACGCCGCCCAAAAATTCTTGCTTAGCCGACACGAGGTCAAACTTAGTTGCCGTGCCCATGTCGATGATGATGCATGGCCCTTGAAACAGCTCGTAGGCGGCCACGGCGTTCACCAGCCGGTCTGCTCCCACCGCTTCGGGCACGTCGGCCAAAATTTTAAGCCCCATCGGTAATTCTGAACTGACCGTGAGCAGCGGAACCGCAAGCTGCCGCTGAAAAATTCGGCTAAAGGTTTGGCTGAGCGCCGGCACGACGCTGGCCATGATCGCTTGATCGACGGCCGTTAAAACCCCCGCATCCTTCAGCAGCATCTTCAACACAATACCGTATTCATCGGCCGTTTGGGCCGGATTGGTGAGTAAACGCCACTGGTGCTGCCAGGAACGGCCGTTCCAGACGCCCAGGGTAATGTTGGTGTTGCCGATATCAAGTGCCAGTAACATGGGTGGGGATTGTATAGCAGGTAAGCGAGTAGGCAAGTGGGCAGGTATGCAAGTGGCAGGCTACTTGCATACCTGCCACTTGCAAACTTGCCACTTCCCCACTTTCACAGTTAAATACAGATATGTCCCAACAAGATGAACACGCCGAGAGGCTCAAGCGGCGCAATGCCGAACTCTCGATTATCAACAGCATGGCCCAGGCACTGAACCGCTCTATCGATTTGGAGCAGGCGTTACAGGTTACCCTGGCCCAGGTGGCCGACCTGCTCGATTTGCAAACCGGTTGGGTCTGGCTGCTGCGCGAAGACGACAATCAATCATACCTGGCCGCCGCCCAAAATCTGCCCCCCGCGTTGGCCAATCATCCCCATAAAATGGAAGGGAGCTGCTACTGCCTGGACACCTACCGCGAGGGCGATCTGGACGGTGCGGCCAACGTGAACGTGGTGACGTGCAGCCGCCTGAAAAATTTGGTCGATGGCACCGACGGGCTGCGTTACCATGCCAGCATTCCCCTCTATGCCCACGGCAAAAAGCTGGGCGTGCTCAACGTGGCCAGCACCGACTGGCGACAGCTCTCCCCCGATGATTTGCAGCTTTTGTATACCATTGGCGACATGTTGAGCATTGCCGTAGAGCGGGCACGGCTGTTTGAACGCAGTGCCCAGGTGGGCGCCGTGGAAGAGCGCAATCGGCTGGCGCGGGAGATTCACGATACGCTGGCGCAGGGGCTGACGGCCGTATCCCTGCAACTAGAATCGGCCGATGCGCTGCTGGAAGCGGCAGCCGACCCGGCCCGCATCCGCAAAATGGTGCAGCAGGCGCTGTCGCTCACGCGGGCCAACCTGGAAGAAGCGCGCCGCTCGGTGCTGGATTTGCGCGCCGCGCCGCTGGCCGGGCGCACGTTGGTAGAGGCGCTGGTGCTGCTGGCAGAGGAAGCGCCGCTGCCGGTCGATTTGTTGGTGACGGGCGGCAACCAGCCGCTGCCACCACGGGTGGAAACTGGCCTTTACCGCATTGCCCAGGAAGCGATTAATAATGCCTGCCAGCACGCCCGGGCCGGCCAAATCACGGTAAAATTGGTGGCAACGCCTCAGTTGGTGACCCTCACCGTGGAAGATGACGGGCGTGGCTTTGATTTAGATGATGTGTCCAGCAGCCGCTTTGGCCTGGTGGGCTTGAATGAGCGGGTGAAGTTGTTAAACGGCCGTTTCCATATCGAAAGCACCCCCGGCCAGGGAACCCGCGTAGAGGCTGAACTGCCGCTTTCATAACTCACAAACTCCCGCAGGTTTAGGCCCAAACGGTGGCCGTAGACGGAACCTGCGGGAGGTTTTACATGCTGCATATGCAGGAGAAATACGCTAATGTGGATTATTTTGATCTTAATTCTTGCCAACGGGCTCTTTGCCATGTCAGAGATTGCCGTGGTTGCTGCGCGCAAGGCCCGTTTAAAAACCCAGGCCGAAGGGGGCAGCGTCCGCGCTGCTGCTGCGCTGCGTCTGGCTGAAAACCCGGATGACTTTCTTTCGACCATTCAAATTGGCATTACGCTGGTAAACATTTTGGCCGGTGTGTTTGGTGAAGCGGCCGTTACTCGCCAGCTTGAGCCATTGCTGCGCGAACTACCCGTGATTGGCGCTTACAGCCAGGTAGTGAGCCAGGGGCTGGTAGTCGCGGTTATTACCTACCTGACGCTGGTTCTGGGGGAACTGCTGCCCAAGCAGATTGGCCTCGCCTATGCCGAACGCGTGTCGATGGGTGTGGCCCAGCCAATGGGTGTTTTAGCCCGGATCACGGCACCGTTGGTCAGTTTGCTTAGCGTCTCTACCCGTGTGCTGCTGCGCCTGCTGCCGTTGCAGCCTTCTAGAGAACCGGCCGTGACCGCCGAAGAGGTACAGTTCCTGATGGAAGAAGGGCGAGAGAGCGGCGTCTTTGAACCAATCAATGAAGAAATGGTGGAGCAGGTCTTTCGCCTGCGCGAGCGGCGAGTGAACGATTTGATGACGCCCCGCCCTGATGTGGTTTACCTCGATCTTGAGGACGCAATGGAAAAAAACCGTCAGATCATCATTGAAAACCGGCACTCCCGCTACCCGGTCATGAAGGGGGATGAGGACAATGTGGTGGGCTTTGTTTTGGCCCGTGACTTGCTGGCCCAGGCGCTCTCAAACGAGCCGCTGGAATTGCAGCCGCTGATGCGGCAGGTGCTAATCGTACCGGAAGGGTTGCCCGTACTGGAGGTGCTGGAACGGTTCAAAAAGGACCAGGCGCAGATGGCCATTATTATTGATGAGTACGGTGAACTGCAGGGTTTGATGACGTTCAACGATTTGCTGGAAGAAATCGTGGGTGACGTGCCGGAGGTGGGCGATCCGGCCGATCCGGAGGCGATTCCGCGCGAAGACGGCACCTGGTTGATTGACGGTATGTTTCCTGTGGATGAATTGAAGGAGATGTTTAACATCAAATCGCTGCCAGAGGAGGATGGTAATTTCTACCAGACCATTGGCGGGCTGATCATGATTTACCTGGGGCGCGTGCCCAAAGAAGGGGATATTGTTGAGTGGGATCGGTTTCGTTTTGAGGTGATGGATATGGATTGGCGGCGGGTGGATAAGGTATTGCTCACGCCGCTCAGCGCCTTTGGCGGGCCGCCGGAGGAGGGCAGATGAGCGAGCCGATTCGGATTTTTTTAGCGGATGATCATCCGGTGGTGCGGGATGGGCTGGAGGCGATTTTAAGCACGCAGCCGGATTTTGAGGTGGTAGGGCAGGCGGGCAACGGCCGTTCCACTATCGAGCAAGTAGCCGAAACCAAACCAGACGTGGTGCTGTTGGACATCGAAATGCCGGAAATGGACGGCGTGGAAACGCTGCGTCGGCTGCGCGCCGCCAACCCCAAAGAGCGGGTGATCATGTTTACCGCGTTTGACACGGATGAACGGATCGTGACGGCCGTGCAGGCCGGGGCCCAGGGCTATCTGCTCAAAGGCGCGCCGCGCAACGAGCTGTTCAACGCCATTCGCGTGGTGCACGAAGGCGGCTCGCTGTTGCAGCCCATCGTGGCCCACAAGCTGATGCAGCGGGTGGCCCAGCCGCCGGAGCCGCCTTTGGAGCAGCTCACCCCGCGCGAGCTGGAGGTGCTGCAAGAGCTGGCGTTGGGGCTGCAAAATAAGGAGATTGCTGCCAAGCTGGTCATCAGCGAGCGCACGGTGAAGTTCCACGTGA
>CALBTC010000252.1 GCA_937967805.1 uncultured Anaerolineaceae bacterium | reverse complement strand
CGGCCGTCCTCCCGCTGGCAGTCCCCCCCCGGCTGTGTTATGATCTCGCCCGTTAAATTAGAACCAATATTGAGGCAACCATGAGAACCGTTTTTTGGGATTATGATTCCGACAGCACGAAGATGATCGACCAGCGGCAGCTGCCCTGGGAATTTGAGATCGCCGAGTTTACCGATTACAAGGAAGTGGCCCGCGCTATCAAGGAGATGTACGTGCGCGGCGCACCGGCTATCGGCGCGGCGGCAGCCTTTGCTATGGCTCTAGCGGCACGGCAGTCCGGCGCCACCGACCGGCTGACTTTACTGCGCGATTTGGAAACGGCCGCAGCCCACCTCAACGCCGCTCGACCAACGGCCGTAAACCTGGCCTGGGCCGTGCGTCGAATGCTGCGTGTAGCCGCCAATGAAGAAATAGAAGGCGTCGATGACGTGCGCGATGCCATCCTGGCCGAAGCGCAAATGCTGGCCGATGAAGACGTGGCGCTCAACAAGCGCATGGCGTACAACGGGGCCGAGCTCATCAGCGACGGCGACACCATTTTGCACCACTGCAACACCGGCGCGCTGGCCACCGTCGACTGGGGCACAGCGCTGGGCGTTGTTTTTGCCGCCCATGAGCAGGGCAAAAAGATTCACGTGTTGGTCGATGAAACGCGCCCCCGGCTGCAAGGCTCCCGCCTCACCGCCTGGGAACTGCACCAGCGCGGCATATCGTTTGACCTCATCGCCGACAATGCCGCCGGGCACTTCATGCGCACCGGGCAGGTGGATATTGTGCTGGTTGGCTCTGACAGAACGGCCGCAAACGGCGACGTGGCTAACAAAATCGGCACCTACAAGCTGGCCGTGGTGGCCAAGGAGAACGGCGTTCCTTTTTACCCCGTCGTGCCCACCAGCACGGTAGATTTGGAGCTGGAAAACGGCGATCTCATCCCCATTGAGGAACGCGGCAACGAGGAAGTGCTGTTTATAGGCGAACAATCCATCGCTCCAGCCGGCATCACCGCCCGCAATCCCGCTTTCGACGTGACGCCCCACCGCTATGTCACCGGCATCGTTACCGAGGCAGGCATTGTCTATCCGCCGTTTGTGAAGAATCTGCGGGCTGCGGTAGAAGCGGAGCAGAATAAGGAGAAGGACGGTGATCGGTAAACGGTGAACGGTATTCGGTAGCAACCAACCGATTACGAATTACCGATTACGGATTACCGATTACGAAAATGTCAGGCATCCCAGTCGTGATCATGTGCGGCGGACAGGGCACGCGCATGGGCAACACGCTCACCAAGAAAGAATTGATCGACATTGGTGGACGGCCGTTGCTGTGGCACGTCATGCGCATTTTTTCGGCCTACGGGCACAACCGCTTCGTTTTGGCGCTGGGACACCAGGCCGACCAGGTGCGACGCTACTTTTTGGAATACGAGGCGATGACGCGCGATGTGACCATCCAGCTGGCCGATCCCAACAGCGGCAACAGTCATCCGCTCGTCTCCTTCAGCGGCGATTATGAACACCCTCCCTGGGAAGTAACCATGGTGGATACGGGCCTGGAGACAGAACGAGCCGCGCGGCTGGCGAAAGTGGCAGATTATTTGGGAAACGGCCGTTTCTTCGTCGCCTACGGCGAAGCAGTGGCCAACATTGATCTGGCCGAACTGGTGCAGTTCCACGAGCAGCATGGGCAGATGGCCACCATCACCGGCATCCGCTTTCGCTCGCAGTATGGTCAGGTAGAGGCAGATGAATCTGGACAAATTTCGCAGTTTATTGAAAAGCCCGTCTTGCCCTACTGGGTCAATGGCGGATTTATGCTGTTTGAAACGGCCGTGCTTGATCTTATCCAAGCTGAAAACCGGGAAAATCTGGACCTGGAACGCGACATTTTGCCTCAACTGGCTCAACGGCAGCAGCTCATGCTTTACCAACACACCGGCTACTGGCAGTCTATGAAAACATTGAAAGATGCCCTTACTTTGAAAGAGGCGTGGCAAGCGGAACGGCCGTGGCAGGTTTGGTAAAGATTGGTTCATTTTTCGAAAAATGAACCAATCTATATTTTTGGAGAAAGCTATTGAAAAGTAACAACTGGCAAGGAAAACGTGTCTTTATCACCGGCTGTACCGGTTTGCTTGGCTCCTGGCTTACCGATGCGCTCATCGGCATGGGCGCCGACGTGGTTGGGCTGATTCGGGATTACGTGCCCCAATCTCACCTGGTTCGCTCTGGTATGATTGACAAAATTACCGTGGTGCGCGGCGATTTGTGCAACTACGATTTGCTGGAACGCACCCTGGCCGAATACGAAATCGAGGTAATTTTTCATCTGGCGGCACAAACCATTGTCACCATCGCCAACCGCGCCCCGCTTTCGACGTTTGAGACAAACATTCGTGGCACCTATCTGCTCCTGGAAGCGGCCCGGCGCAACCCCACCGTCAGTGGCATCATCATTGCCAGCAGCGACAAGGCGTATGGCGACCAGCCCGAACTCCCCTATTATGAAGCCGCCCCGCTGCAAGGCCGCCATCCCTACGATGTCTCCAAAAGCTGTGCCGATCTGATTGCCCAGAGCTACGCCCACAGCTATGGTCTGCCCGTCATCGTTACCCGCTGCGCCAATTTGTACGGCGGCGGCGATTTGAACTGGAACCGCATCCTGCCCGGCACCATCCGCAGCGTACTGTTGGGCGAACGGCCGATTATCCGGTCTGACGGCACGTTTAAGCGGGATTTTGTGTACGTGAAGGACGCCGTGCGCGGCTACCTGATGGCTGCCGAGCAAATCGGCAAGCCAGAGCTGTGCGGCCAGGCATTCAACTTTGGCATGGGCCACCCGGAAACGGCGCTGGACGTGGTGCAAACCATCATTCGCGTCTCTGACCATCCCGAGCTAGAGCCCATCATTTTGGACGAAGTGGAAAACGAAATCCAAGACCAATACCTCAACTCCGACAAAGCAGGTCGCCTGCTGGGCTGGGAGCCACAGTACACGCTGGAAAGCGGCCTGGCCGAAACGATGAGCTGGTATCGCGATTTTTTGAACCTTTCGTAAAACCAAACACAAATTCGGCAAAGATTAGGCAGATTTATGAGAGTTTATCTGGGTAATCTGCGGCCGTTTTGGTTGGCTAAAGCAGAGCCAATAACTCCGCAAACAGCCTGTCGGCCAGGGGATCGCTGCCAAGATTTTCCTGTAAACGCAGGGTGGAAACGAGCAAGGTACCATCCCCCACGGGCAGCTTTTGCACAATACCGGCGGGGCGACGCAGCCAGCCGACAAACAACCCGGCCAGCACCTCCTGCCGAAAATCGGCCGTGCGCACAGAGCTGATCACAGTTTTGGGCAGCACAGAGGAAAAGGTAAAATCGAAACGGCCGTCCCCTGGAATTTCTTTCCCCCACAAATCACGACGGTACCAGGCAAAGCTGCTGGCCCAGTCGCCTGACCAGGCAGTGTCCTGGCGGGTGTTCAACTGCAGGCGCGGCACAACCGTTTGCAATGCATCCGGGGTTTCTGCCAGAAAGAGCGCCCGCCCGCCCTGTTCAACGAACCGGCGGTTGGCTTCCCCAAATTTCGTTACGATGAGAGGAAACGCCAACGCTGGCTCTGAGATCACGGTATGCCCCGCCGCTTCGAGGGTAGCCGCGAGTTTGGGGTTTGTACAGGCGATGGTTTGGGCAGAAACGGCCGTTTGCGGAAACAAAGCCAGCACTATTTCGTTCCGGGCCAGTTCATTTCCAAAACCGTCCATCAACTTTAGCTGCAGGGACGCCCGTGCCGCCACCAGTAAATCAGGCAGCGTCAGCCGCAGCGGCGGCAGCTCAACCACCTGCGCCGGCGCTACCAGGAGGTTATCAAATGCGCCGGAAACGGCCGTAAACTCTTCACCGGCCAACGACCAGAGAAGCGACCCCCCTCGGAGCGCTTGCGTCCCATAATGAGAAAGATGCAGAGAAATATCAATCGTTTCGCCGCCGCGCCAGGCCCGGCGCGGCACGCGGGGCACAATCACCGTGTCGGCATTGATTTCGGCCAGTCGCCGGTAGTGGGCTTTGGGCTGGCGGACCATATTCAACAGTCCATTGCACTCCCAGTGCACATCTGTAAATTCCGTGATGACATAGCCCGCGATTTGCGGGTAAAGGCGCATCGTCTCAATTTCGTAGCGCAGCGCCTCAAATTGGGCCCACTGCGATGCCCGAGCCAACCCGGCATACTCGCCAAACACTTTATCCAGATGAAAATCGTAAAAGCGGCCGTCCGCAGCGTGTGGGTAAACGTCGCCGCCGCCCCAATCCCAGCCCGTTTCAAACCACCACGGATCATCCCCGTAATGGTTGCGCAGGCGGGCAATGTCGGGCAACCCCCAGTTGCCAAATTCGGAAACGAGCAGCGGCGCGCCGTTTTTCCGGTTCGCCTGATAATCTGGCTCTGGCCCGTACAGCCAATTGGCACGGTGGGCAAAAGCATCGACCCAACCATCCCAGAGGTGCGTGCCGTCCGGCATGGCGGCGTAAAAGTGAAAGTCGTCGATGTCACTGTTAACATGCCCGTTAGGAAAGCACGCGGAGTTGTCTACCACCAGCCGTGTAGGATCGAGCTGCTTAACCCAATCGAACATTTCTGCCAGCCAGGCGCGGTGATCGGGATTAGTAGCCAATTCTGTCCCCCACGCCTCGTTGATGATGGTCCAGATAATGATAGAGGGATGGTTCCAATCCCGCTCAATCATCCCGGCGATGGTTTCACGCCCGCGCTGTTTGGCGGCAGGCGTTAATCGTTCCCAGTTGGGCAGTTCAGTCCAGATGAGGAGCCCCACCCGGTCTGCAGCCGTGTAGTAACGGGGATCGGCCACCTTAATATGCACGCGAAGGCAGTTCAGCCCCATCTCGCGCGCCTGACGGAACTGGGCCTCGACATATTCGAGCGATGGCGGGGTACAGATGAGGTCTGGATAGTAATCCTGGTCGAGAGCGCCGCGCAGGTAGAGGGAACGGCCGTTCAGCCAAAGCTGCCCATCACGTGCTTCAATGGTACGAAAGCCAAACTGCTCCTCTAACCAATCAGTCTCGCCGTGGGCCAAAACGGTTACCCGGGCGGTGTACAGATGTGGCTGGTCAATATCCCACAGCAGCGGATCAGCCACTGTTAGAGAAGCGTTCAATTCGGCCGTTTCTACCTGGGCGCATATCACCCCATCAGGTGTAAAAATCTGATAAAGCAGTGAATCGGTTTTGGCCAAAGGCTGGCTCAGGGTGACCGCCAGGCTTGCTTCCGGGCCGTCTGGGGTGATTTTGAGTGATTTGATGTAGCGATGGGGACGAGCTTCCAGCCAGACAGGCTGCCAGATGCCGCTGAGGGGACCGTACCAGCTTTGTTTGCCGTGCGGAATTTCTGGAAAAAGCTCGGGCGGATCGGTTACGCGCACAACCAGTGTGTTTTTACCAGCGCGGGCTGCGGATGTGACGTCAATTTCAAACGGCAGGTAGCCGCCTTCATGTTCGCCTGCTTTACGGCCGTTCAGCCACACCTCTGCCCGGTAATCCACTGCGCCAAAGCCAATAAACAAGGATTGCGCCAACCATTCCGCCGGCACCTCAAACTGATAACGATACCAGGCCGGACCGCTGTAACTGCGCAAGTCGGCAAACTGCGCCTGCCACGGCCCCGGTACTTGAATCTGGCGACAGGTATTTTCCGGCAGCTGTGTAGGGGTCAACACTGCCTCAGCATCGACCCAAAATTGCCAGTCGCCGCAGAGGGATGTATGTTTTCTAGCCGTCACCTTTCCCTCTCCCCTGTGCCTGGATTATTCGGACTTCCCTGGGCAACATAACGGCGGTATTTCTCCACCAGCGGCGTTGGCCGGCGTTGCAGCACGCCATTTTCGTCAAAAGCAGCATCCCACAGACCCAGGTGCAGCAGGTAATCGGCCAACGGCGCTTCTGCTGTGCGGTATTCCCAATCAATCATGGTCATGACGGGGAACCAGGTGTAGCCAACCACCGGAATGCCTTCAGCGCGAACGGTGGCCACGGCTGCAATCGTTTCATCCATCCATTGCGCACGGCCGTTCACGTCTCGTCTGGCGCTGGTTTCGGTCACCATCAGGGGGATCTGGTAGCGCTGCCATGCCTGGCGCAGCACCTCCGCCAGATGGTAACCGTTCAGTTCCCCTTGCAGTTTGGAACGGCCGTCTTCGCCCATCACCAACTCCCCACCCGACCACGGATACAGGTTTACCCCTAACATATCAACCTCGGCAGCATTTTGCTGCAGCCACGCCAGATCCGCTTCTGTGACGCCATGCTCCCGCAAATAAGGCCAGGCAAGATGGTTCTCATTCACCCGGCCCGTAAAGAGATCGTAAGCCAGGTAGGTATGGGCCGCATACAGGGGGAGCTGCGCCTGGATCCGTTCATCGGTCGTCCAGCGCCACCCCAGCGCTTCTACCTGAACAAAGACGGCATCCGGGTCGGCGGCCCGTACAGCCTGGGCGGTGAGCGCCATGCCGCGCACAATTTGCAGCAAGATTTTTACATAGCCATCCTCACCGTGGAGATAGGGGGGCCACTCCGCCCGACGACCACAGAATTCTGCGTTGACCGTAGGCTCATTGAGCGGCGTGTAGAAACGCACCAGCCGACCGTATCGTTCGGCAACGGCCGTTGCATATTCAGCCACCCGTTGCGGATAGCTGGCGTTTAAAAACGCGTTTTCCAGCCAGAGCGGCGTACCGTAATGCATCAGATCGACAATCGGCTGGAGGCCTTTTTGGTTGACCAGATAATCGAGTGCTTCATCTACCCAACCCCACTCAAAACGACCAGGCCGGGGATTGACGCGGTACCAGGGAATGCCCCAGCGAATCTGGCTAATGCCCAGGTCGGCAGCCCGGTCGATGTCTTCACGCCAGAGCTGGTAATGCTGAGTCAGTTCATACTCTTCCAACGGCCGTAACCCTGGCCGGGCTTGCGGAATAAATGTGTTTTCAATACCCACTGCCCAGTGGAAGATGTTGTTGTCCATAGCAATCTCCGTAGTTTATTAGTTGTCGGTAATCGGTGGCACGGCAGTCACGCGGATCATGTCGAAGGCGGCAGCGGTACGGCCATACAAGGCCACTCGAGTTGGTTCAGTTGTAACAGGCAGATCGCCAATGTGGTGCTGCTCCCAAAAAACGGTCAGGCGGCCGTTTGCCTTGCGCAGGCGGAACTGTTGGTAAACAAAGGGATCAAATTGTGCCGGCAGCGGAAACTGCCGAAGCATGGCACCATCCTGCCAGCTAACACGCCACCCTGCCCCAGCCGTTTCAACCAGCAAGAGCGGTCCAAGGTTGGCATCAGTTACCAGCGGGGCAATCCCAAAGCGGCTTTCCTGGCTCCTGCCCACCAGCCGGGCATTCACTACCAGCTCATAGGCGGCCAGGAATGGTCCTTTGCTTAAAACACCCTCACCTGAGGGATGAGCAAATTGCAACTGCTGCTCGCTGGTAGACCAACCGGCCAGATTGTTGCTCTGCCAGCCCAGTTCGGCTGGAGATGCAGCTGTTTCGAAGCAGTCTTGCCAGCCTGAAGTCAAAGCAAAACCGGTAAACGAGGCCACGGACTGTTCGGCAACGAGGCTGATTTTAGTGGGTTGCTGAGCCAGCGTCTCCTGCCAAAAATGGCGACGATCATCTAAACAAACAGAAACATGACGGCCGTTTACTTCCACCCGCAGCAGATGATAGGCCGTAAAATCGAATCCAGGCGGCATGGTAAGCGGGCGCGCTGTCCAGGCGGTGCCATTTTGCCAGATTAATATCACCAGGTCTTGTTTTGGACCAAAATGGAAACGCAAGACGTTCGTTTCGCCGCTGAGTAAATTCAGCCCATAGGTGCCGTCCAAACCGGCTACTGCCCGAAGGTTCACTTCTGCCAGGAAGGTCGCGTTTTGAACATCATAGGTTAATACGGCCGTTTCGCCAGAATCCCCAAACGCAACCGCTGCGCCATCCTGCACCTTCCACTGACCCCTGACCTGCCAACATTCGTCCAGCCGGTCGCCATCAAAATAATCGGCAAAGGTGGGTGGGGTTGGCTGCCGGCGCGGCGTGTGGCTCGGACCCATAACCAGCATGCGCTCTCCGGCAAAATCCAAAGGGTCAATAGCCATCTGTCGGCCGGATCCGTTCCCCCAGCGGTGGTACACGCAGAAGAGCTGCCGGTTATCTGGCCCACGCACCACTGAGTTGTGACCAGGGCCGGTAACCTGGCCAGGCAGCGTGCGTAAAATAGGCAGCACCTGCTCGCCGTCGCACATCTGCTGCCACTCTTCAGTTGTGGCCAAGTTGCGGGTAAGGGCATAGCCAACGCCATAGCTGGGATTTTGCCAGTTGCCCCCGCTGAACATCTGGTAATAAATACCTTTGCGCTTAAGCACAAAAGAGCCTTCGATGGTGTGCCAGCAAACGCCCCCTTTTTCTGCTCTTTGCGGATCAAAAATTTGCCAGTCGAAGCGGGCGCGGGTGACGGGCTGCGGCTGCCCGGCCAGTGAAAAGGGAGATCGCATGCGATCCATCACGGTGCCGGTGCCAATGCGCCGGTGTTCCAAAAAATCTGTCGCGTAGAAAAGATAGCGGATGCCGTCGTCATCAATGAAGACGTGGGCGTCTATGGCAAATGGCTCCTGGGTCAAACGGATGCCCTGGTCTGTAAACAAGCCGGCGGGATGAACGGCCGTTGCCACGCGAATGTGCATATTGACCTCGTCGCCCACGCTGTAGTAGAGGTAAAAACGGCCGTTTTCGTACATCACCTCCGGCGCCCAGTAGCAGGGAAAGCTGCCGGGCAGCGGCTCCATTGCCCCACCCACTTCCTGCCAGGTAACCAGGTCACGAGAGTGCAAAATGCCAAAGATACGGCCGTCTGGCCAGGGACCGGTGCAATAGGCCCAATATTCGCCGCAATATTTCAACACAAACGGGTCTGGAAAATTATGCGGGTAAACGGGATTTTCGTATGTGGTCATCATTCATCCGTTTACAATAGGAACTCAGGGAAATGGTTGTGGTTCGTGCGTGGGTCCCGGAATAATAGGACGTCCATCGACAAAGGTCACCGGCTCAATTCGCAGGCTGCGCTCCCCGCCAGGATACCCCACGTTGGCTCCCGTCCAGGCATGGTATGCCATCCACAAATTACCCTCGGTATCTGTAAAAAAGGCTTCCCCACCAGGGCCCATCACCTGCGGTGTAAACCCGAAAAGCGGTTCTGTTAGCGGCTTGGTGCAGGGTCCGGTCATCGTTTCGCACACGGCGTAGCCGATGGCGTATTCATGGCTTTCCCACCAGTTGGCAGAGTAAAAGAGGTAGTAGTTGTCGCCATCTTTTACCATAGCCGGATTTTCGATCAACGGCCGTTCCCACGCCTGATCCCGCCGAATCAACTCCGTTGGCTCGCCCACCAGAGATAGTCCATCATCGCTCAAAGGCTGTACCCACAACCCAATTTCATAGCCACAGCAGTTGCCGTCATTTTTCCACAGCAAATAAAGCTGTCCGTCTTCGTCGCGAAACGGATATGGGTCGATAGAACCTCCCAGCTCGGTCTGGCAGATAAACGGTTCGGTTGAATCATCATTAAATGGACCTGTGGGCGTACCGCTCACACCTACAGAAACGCATTGCAAATCAGAGTTAGTGTCGCGCGTAGTGTAATACATCACAAACGCATCCCCAAGCTGAATAACCCCCGGTGCCCAGGTCAGGCCGAAGTTGGGTGCAGCCCATTGAGGCAGCGCGGGTAAAGCGTCACCATGCCGCTCCCACGTGACCAAATTTTCCGAGGTGACCACCTGTATATTGGCATTAGCGGCATTCGTGGAATAGCCAAAATATGCATCCCCTACCCGCAAAATATGCGGATCAGGAAAGTCGTTGTCATAGACAGGATTGGTGTAGGTTGGACCACTTGGCCCAGTAGTTACCGCAGGTTCGTTAACAGCCTCCGGTTCCCCAATGACTGTTGGGATCGGTGTAGGGGAAACGGCCAGATTGCATCCAACTAAAAACGTCATCAAAAATATCAACGCGGTGAACATGCCAGACAGTCGAAATCGCACGCTTTTCATCTCAACCCTTTAGCCCTGTCATGGCAATACTCTGCACAATGTACCGCTGCAGTAAAACATAGAGCAGCAGGACCGGCAAGGTCACCACCAATGCCCCGGCCATCAATTTGCCATAGTCAAACGTATACTGGCCCTGGAGGGTTGCCAACCCAACTGGCAATGTCTGCATGGCTCGGTTATTGCCCAAAATTAACAGCGGCCACAAAAAACTATTCCACGATTCCAAAAACGTTATGACGCCTAAAGTGGCCAGTGCGCCACGAGACAAGGGTAAAATGACAGTGGTGAACGTTTTCCACGTATTGGCGCCATCAATAATTGCCGCCTCTTCCAGCTCTTTGGGAATGCTCTGAAAAAATTGGCGCAAAAAAAAGACGCCAAATACACCAGAAAGTCCTGGCGCAATCACCCCTTGATACGTTCCCAGCCAGCCCAACCGGGCTACCGTAATGAAATTGGGAATCAGGAACATGATGCCAGGCATCACCAGCGTTACCAACAGCAGCCCAAATAGAATATTTTTCCCCCGAAACTCCATCCGGGCATAGGCATACGCTGCCATCGCATCAATGATCAGAATAAGCAGGGTGAAAATGACGGCAATGAGCAAGCTGTTTAAAAACCAGCGATCGACTGGCAAAGTCGGATCCGCAAAAATTGACTGGAAGTTTTCCAGGGTTGGATTGATCGGTATCCAGTTAGGGTTGAGCCACTCCACAAAAGGCTTGAAGGCGGTTACGGCCATCCATATGATGGGCAGTAAAAAGAATGCCCCAAACAGAATGAGAAGCAAATAAAGCAGCAGGCGAGAAATTAAGCCTGTACCGACACCTTTACTTTCTACATAATCTGGCTGAACATCATAAGAGGTCATAACATTTTTTCCTGGTAATTAAGTAACGTTATCTTTGGGTATTTTGGCCAAACAGCTTGAAATTCAGCGCTGTTAACGTAATTAAAATAGCAGCCATAAAGATTGACATCGCCGAAGCACTGCCCATCTGGTTACGGAGGATGCCTTCGATGTAAATGCGATAAATGACCGTTTCGGTTTGCTGCAGCGGGCCGCCGCCTGTCATTAGAAAGGGCTGACCAAACAGGTTGGCTGAAGCGATGAGGGTGATGGTGATGACAAAAACGAGTACGGGCCGCAGCATGGGTATAGTGACGTACCAGAACTGTTGGCTGGGACCCGCCCCATCGATGGCAGCGGCTTCATAAAGACTTGAGGGGATTTCTTGCAAGGCTGCCAGAAAAATGACGGTGTTGAAGCCAATAGTCCACCAGATGGTAGCAATGGTGATGGCAATCCACGCTTCTGGCATGCTGCTGAGCCAGTTTGGTGTTGGCCACCCCAATTGTTCCAGGTAATGATTAATCAGACCGCCCTGGCTTTGGAAAATCCACCACCACAAAACGGCCGCTACCGTTACAGAAAGCGCATAGGGTGCAAAGTAGATGGTGCGAAAAATGGTGCGTCCTCGAAAACGGCCGTTTAACAACACCGCCAGCAGCAAGGCCAAAATGACTAACGGGGGCACACTCCACAACAAAAACTCCCCAGTATTGCCCATTGCCCGCCAAAAATCATCAAACTGAATACTGCCACGGTTAAACAGATTCAGGTAATTCTCCAGCCCGACAAATGGACGATACTCCGGTCTGAGAAAATCAAATTCGAACAAGCTAATATACAGCCCATAGGCAAAAGGCCAGGCCAGGAAAGCGGAAAAGAAAATCAGATGAGGCAAAATAAACAAATACGGGGTCATATTAAAGCGCTGCCAGCGCTGCACAGCCCCAGGAATTCGGCTATCTTCAGGCTGACTCTTCGCAATCTCCGTCATTTTTCCTCCCGATTCCGGCTGAAACCGCCAAACCAAAATATGATGAAGAGAGCCGGTTAAAACAGGCTCTCTTCACATCGTATCAGGTTAATTAGCCGCCGTAGCGTTCCTTGTTTTCATCAATAATTTGCTGCGATTTCCCAACTGCATCAGCCAAACCGGCCTCCACGTCACTCATTTCGCCCATCAGTACCGCATCGACGACAGGACCAAATTGGCCCCACAGCGCGCCCTCTAACTCAGCTACCTGGGGCAAGATTACGACGCTGTCGGTAGTGGGCGCCACAGCTGCAATTGGAGCCGCGACTTCTGCCAGCTCCGGGCTGAGCCGTACAGAATTCCGTGCCGGTACCTGCCCGGCCTTGGCCCAGTCAATTGAGTTTTCGGAAAGCCAACTAATCCAGCAGGCTGCAGCCAACTGCTGTTCAGGATCGTCCGTGGTCAGTGCCAGCTGGTGTGACCCACCCCAAACTGCATATTGTTCACCAACTTGCGGCAGCGGGGCAAACCCGGCGAAGGGCAGCTTTTGAATGTCGCTGATGTGCCAGGGACCATGGATTACAATTGCGGCGTTGCCCTGCTTGAAGACGTTAACTTCGGGATCGCCACCTCCGCTAATTTCTGGTGAATATTGCTGCTTCAACGAATTGACATAGGCCAATGCCTCTGCTGCCGCTTCGCTGTCGAAGGTAGCCTGGGTGCCGGCTTCATCAGTCAACGAACCACCAAACTGCTGGATAAAGGATTGGAAAAGGGTGGCGCCTTGGAAAGCAGTTCCAATGGCAATGGGCTCTACACCACTATCAGCCAGGGCTTGCAGGGCCTGCTCAAATTCTTCTCGGGTCATAGGGGTGGTTCCTGGCTCTTCCAGGCCAGCCTGGGCAAACAGGTCTTTGTTGTAATACATCACCAGTGGATGCATATCCAATGGAAATGAATAACGTTCACCTGCATACTGGCCGGCATCCCACACGTTCGCCGGAAATTCGCTGGCAATGCCATCACCAAATACGGCCAGGGTAGCGGCGGACATTGGGCTTAACACATTACGTTCTGCCAACTCTGCGACGTTGATCACGCGAACCACGGTCATGGTCGGAAGCTGGTCGGCAGCAGCGGCCGTATTTAATTTTTGGACGTACTCTGGTTGAGCTACGTGGTTAACAGTGATGCCATAAGGATTCTCTTCCGAAAAGCGAACAGCCAGGCCACTCATCTCATCTCCGTCAGGGCCGGTTAATGGACTCCACATTTCCACCACTTGCCCGGACAAAGCATCGGTACATTGACCGACGGCATCAACTTCTTCCGTATTTTCGGTCACTTCTTCCGTATCTTGAGTTGTTGGGGAGGTATCAGGCTCAGAAACGGCCGTTTCTTCCCCACTTCCGCCACAGGCAGCAATAAGGATTACCAACAACAATGTCGCAATCAGGAAAATCCAACGATTTTGTGCTTTCATCTCTCTCAGCTCTCCTATCTTTCAGGGTGTTGCAAATTTAATTTTTTTAAATTTAATAGCACCCGAACGTTTGGCAGTTTGTCTCGTAAAAAATTGGATTTTGAAACAATTTGCCCAATGGTACACCTAGGTCATATGATAAAAATTTGACGCATCTTCTCTGAAATTCAAGCGGTTTAGCAATGAGGAATTTTTCATCACCTCCTCTTCGGGGATTGCGAAACATGGGATTGTGATATTTGTTACATATAATTATGTTATAAACCATAATATCACTAATAATTATCAGGTGTCAAGAGATTCAGTTAGTTAATCTCAAAGGAAATCGCTACTTCCCGCTGCGTTTTGACAAATAATCGAAATATTTTGTATACTAATGCATAAATTTATGTTACAAATAACCGTTTTGCACTATAAATGAAGAAGGAAAACTATGACAGAACCCAGCATCCCAACAGGGCGCATTTTGCGAATAGACCTGGACAATGGAGATCCGGAATCAATCTTGAAGTCTCTCGCTTCCGCCCCGCGCTTGAAGATTCTCAAATTATTAAGTGACCAGGTTTTAAATGTAAGTGAAATTGGGGAAGCCCTGAACCTGCCCACCTCAACGGCTACACTACATGTCAATACGCTCGAAGCCGCTGGCCTGATCACCGCTGAACTTCGCCCTGCGGCTCGCGGGCTACAAAAGGTTTGTGCCAGAGCTTACGATGTAATTATTGTTGAACTCTCTAGAGGTAATTTAAGCCAGGAAAAAAGCGTCGAAGTATCGATGCCAATTGGAGCATTTGTAGATTGCCAGGTAACACCCACTTGCGGCTTGGCCAGCAGTTCAGGCATTATCGGTTTATTTGATGATCCCGCCTCGTTTTTTGAACCAGAGCGCGTAAATGCTCAGCTTCTCTGGTTCCATCATGGCTATGTTGAGTATCGGTTTCCCAACAGGCTGCCACCCAAAGCCAGCATAGAAAGCGCCGCACTTAGCCTGGAGCTTTGTTCAGAAGCGCCTTTGCACCATGAAGATTGGCCCTCTGATATCACGTTGTGGATGAATGGTGTTGAAATCGGCACCTGGACCAGTCCAAGCGATTTTGGCGGCCAGCAAGGGCTGCTGACCCCAGACTGGTGGGAAAACTGGAATTCGCAGTATGGCTTATTAAAAGTTTGGACCGTTTCTGACAATGGCAGCTTTGTGGATGGCAAGCGCATTTCTGATGTGACTTTGGATGACATTCACATCACAGACAACGCTTCATTTTCAGTTCGCGTTGGTGTAAAGCCTGAGGCAAGGCATGTAGGAGGCATCAATATTTTTGGCAGGCAATTTGGCAATTACCCTCAGGATATTGTCCTGCGGCTGCGCTACCGGTAGTAAGTTAACATCTTTCTCGAATATTTATTTCTTATGAAAATTCTGGTTACAGGTGCAACAGGGTTTGTAGGGCGGGCACTGGTTCCTTTTTTGGTAAAGCAGCCGAATACCGAGGTGACCATTTTGGTGCGAGAGGTTTACAGCCAGGTGGATTTACGGCCGTTTCCCCCATCCATCCAAGCCCTCCGCCAACAGCTCAGCGTGGTTTATGCCGACTTGCGCAACTTCCAGCTCACCAGCCGCGCCGTGGCCGAAGCCGATCCGACCCATGTCATCCATCTGGCTGCAGCAGGCGTAACCGATCCATTTTTGGGATTAGACACCGCCCTGCGCCACAACCTCAACGGCACGCTCAACCTTATTCGGTCCTGCTTCGAGAAGCGCCAGGGTATGCAGCAGCTTATCGTGGCCCGCACCCCCGGCGAGCGCAGCAGCATGAACGTGTATGCCGCCAGTAAAGCCGCCGCCTGGAACTTTTGCGAGATGTACGGCCGTACCCACCACTGGCCCATCCACGGCGCCATGATCTTCCAGGCTTACGGCCCCGGTCAATCGCCGCGCAACCTCATCCCCGCCGCCATCGCCGCCGCGCAGACCGGGCAAGATTTCCCTATGACCCGCGGCACGCAGCGGCGGGACTGGCTCTACATTGATGATCTGGTGGTGGGAATTTGGGCCATGCTTAATGCTAAATTGGCTCCAGCGGAAACGGTGGAGTTGGGCAGCGGCACGGGCACCAGCGTAGCAGAAGTGGTGCAGCAGGTTTACGAGATAGTTGGTGGGGCGGGACGGCCGTTACCCGGTGCTCTCCCCAGCCGTCCCGGTGAAG
>CALBTC010000251.1 GCA_937967805.1 uncultured Anaerolineaceae bacterium | reverse complement strand
TGGCAGCTAATTCAATACCCACGCGAATGGGTTCGGCAGGCAACAGCTTTAAACCGCTGCCCTCGGCGGTAAAGCCAAATGAGTTCCAGGCCACATCGCCTACGGCCGCATTGTTTGGAGCGACCATATGCCAGCTAAATTCCAGCGTGCCGCCGCCCGCGCCGTTATCGGGCGGCAGTTCCAGGCAGCCGCCGGTGTCACAAAATTCAAAGCGTACAGCCTGAACGGTGGTGATGTCTGCCGGAGGCGTGGTGGACCAATCGTCGGTGCAGCCTGCCGGGCCGCTGGGCAAAATTTCCGGGCGGCAGGGATTGGTGCTCTGGCTGTAAGCGATGGTCAGGGGGAGGCCCATCGTATCGGTGATGGGGAAAATGAGATGGGGGCGCCATTCACTGCCGCGGCTGGACGGGTCAATCGTGCCGGTGTCGCCAACATAGGGGAAGATGTCGTAAGCCACAATGTTGGTCGCGGTAATGTTGCTGGTGTTGGTGATCAGCATGCGGTAATCGACAGCGCCGCCGGTGACGGTGTAGTCGTAGTCGGTCCAGCCCGGATTCACATCCAGAGTGCCATCGACAAATTTCTGGGAATCCATGGCCAAAAAGGCTTCCACCGTCACGGCCGTTGTGACAAAACAGCCCAGCTCTCCGGCGTCACTGTCTTGATCAACATCGTCGGCGTCGGTGTAACTGTTGACGCCATCACTGCCGTCACAGGCCAAAGCGTTATTGGTGGCCCCATCATCCCAAAGGAGGATGCCATCATTGCCCAGGCTTTGGGGAACCGTGTAGTCGAGAACGCGCGCGTAGAAGTTGATGGTAATCGATTCGCCTGGCGCCATTTGGTACGGCGCAGGCCACTCCCAGCGGAGCAGCGTGTCATTTTCGGCGTTGAAGGTGGGGGTGAAAACGTAAGTGGGGGCCGGCGCACTGTCGGTGGCAGAAAAGGTAAACCAGTCGCCGTCGGTGATTTCCTGGGCAGTGGGCAAACGATAGCCGCTCTGGTCTGCAGGATCAGCCACAACAACATCCATACGCTCGGGCAGCAAATCGGCCAGGGTTAGCGGGGCCACAACGTTGTTGTGGGCCTGGACAGGATTGTAAACTTCCAGTGTGAATTGGGTGACCTCACCGGGCAGCAGGCTGTCCTCACTGGCGGTTTTGCGCACGCGGGGAATCGCCCGGACGTCGATGGTGGTAACGTTGACGCACTCAGTGTTAATTGATGTATCGGGCGTGCCGCCTTCAACGTAGTCGGCAAATGTTGTGGCGCAGTTGGCAAAGGTCACATTCCCCGCCACGCCAGGGTCAATGAACGTGGCGATGTTGGCCGACCAGGTAGCCGTGCCGGGGGGTACGTCGCCCAGTTCCCAGCGAATGCCGGTGACAAAGTCGCCGGGGGAGAGTTCGATATCGTTGGGGCTGGCGGTTACGGCCGTTGTCACCGGCACCGTCGCCCCAACCGTATATCCGTTGCCGGGAAATTGCAGCCAAACGCCGGGGCTGCTATTCGTCTCATAAAAGCCGTTGGCCGGATCAACAACAGGGGAAATCTGGATGGATTCTACCCGCACCTGGGACGGCAGCACATCCGTTAAGGTCACGTTGGTGGCCGTAATGGTACCCTCATTGGTGTAGCTGACGGAGTAATTGACATCTCCGCCGGGCAGCTCTTCAATAGGACGGGCGATATAGCTGGAGGGACTGCCGGCACTTTTGCCGTTGCCGTCATCAAAATAAGGCTCAATTAGCAAAATACCAACCGAATCGGAAGCCACAAAATCAGGCGAACCGTCTTCTGGCGTACCTATAATCTCCATGATGTTTGTGGCGGTATTGCCTGCGATTGGCTCATCGCCGGTGGACGGTGTGCCGTCTGGGCCATTGGGATCAAAGCGAACATTCACAGCCAGGTTCAGGGAACAGCTATCCGTTACCTGAATGAGATCAGGCAGTCCCCCGCCGTTGGAAGCGTAAGTCCAGGTAATGGTGTGGTCAAACGGATCATAAACACCACTGTGGCTGGCGCTCACGAAGGTCGCCTCAACAGGAAGGGTATCGGTAATGGTAGTATTGGTTAAGTTTACACCACCAATTTCGTCGGGGTTACAAACGCTGAGCGTGTAGTTCGTGGTGAAATCGCTGCTTATGACGCCATCGTCGAAGTCGTTGGCCACGGATTTGTTGATATACATTTCAAACGCGCCGGTCGCCGTGGCCGTCACGATGTTACTGTCGAAGGTGCCGCCATCGGTCGAGCTGGTTGCCTGATTGACGGCCGTTGTGCCCGGCAGCGTACCCGGAGGGAATCTGACGCTGATTTCCAGGATACCTGTGGAGCCTGCGCCCAATGGTTCTACAAAATCAACGGTGACGGTGTGGCTGCCGCTATCATAGTTGATGGCCGTGATGTCGCCAACCGGGCCCGTACCGGCAATATAGGCCACCTCGGGCGGCAGCACGTCCGTTATAGCGGTATTGGTGCAGTCAAACAAAATGCTGGCGCAGCGGTAAGCAATATAATAGGTAAACTCTTCGCCAGACGCCACATCAACCGCCGTGCTGCCACCAAAATCCTTGGTGATTTCCAGCAGAGGATCGGTTTGCGCCTTGACCAGACCATCACTGGCAATCATAAGAGCTGTGGCAATGAACATGAAAAGGGCAAACCGGCCCAAACGACTTATGGTGGATGGTTGCCAATGCCATGGATTTTTAAATATGAATAAGAGGGCGAGGGCAAAAACAATAAGGGCAATGAAAAATGGCGTCATGATATCGTTCCTTCTTTGCTTAATTTCAGTGTTAAATAATGGGAGATTCCCGCGGATGGGTACAAGTCCCCCCAAAATCTAAAAGCTAGGTGAATGATCTGTCAGAATTTATGACATTCTGCTGAAACGGGACTCTTCTCCTACTAAAGATATGCGGGGTTGGGATTGTTTGGAAAAGCGTAGAAATATACGGCCGTTTCGTACCCATTCCGTCAGGCAGACGGCCGCAAAATGTTCCATAATTTGTCTACATTTGGCTGAGGAAACTGGAAAACTTGCAGCATCATATTCTTTGGCACTCCCCAACCCCAACAAATGCGTGCTTCACCAAATTGCCTGTTACAAAATTGATTTAAAAAACGACATCTTTTGTAATCGGCCAAAAGATTTTTCCGCAAAATTAAGATGATTAGGCCGATTACTTGTGTAAAAGCGGGCAGATCAAGCATTTGTAATTTCAAATGCTTTCCCGCTTTTACATAGATGACAATAGGACCCGAACATTCCATTAAACTGGTTCGGGCAAAACGAGGTGGATCATGAAAAAGCAAAAAACGGTTATGGTTTTTCTGGCCGCCGCTATGCTGCTGGGCAGCTTGTTGGCCTTTGTTCCGGCCAATCCGCTGTTGGCAGCAGACGCTAGCTGGCAGGCCACTTATTGGAACAACAAAACGTTGAGCGGCACGCCGGTCTTGCAGCGCAGCGAAGCAGATCTGAACAAAGATTGGGGGGACGGCACACCTGATCCGCTAATCGACAAAGATCAATTCTCGGCTCGCTGGACGCGCAGCATTAACTTTCCCACGTCCAGCACCTACCGCTTTACGGCCACCACAGACGATGGTATGCGCGTCTATGTTGACAACGTGCTCATCATCGACTCTTGGTGGGACAGCCAGGTGCATTCCCTGTCGGCCGATGTCTTTCTGTATGCCGGGGATCACAACGTAAAAGTGGAATATTACGAAGCCGGCGGCAAGGCTGTGGCCAAGCTGTCCTGGGGCGCCATTGGCGGCAACGCCCCGGTGCCGATTGCTAACTGGAAGGGCGAATATTTCAACAACATTAGCCTCTCCGGCAATCCGGTCCTGGTGCGCGATGACGCCAGCATCAACTTTGACTGGGGTGTTGGCTCTCCTGCGGCTGGTATCGCCGGTGACAACTTCTCGGCTCGCTGGACGCGGACACAAATATTCGACGCAGGCAGATATCGCTTTACCGTTCAGGCTGATGACGGCGTACGGCTATGGGTGAACAACCAGCTCATCATCAACCAGTGGATGAATGGCAACAGCGGGTATACGGCCGAAATTGATTTGCCCAGCGGTGGCGTACCCATCCAGATGGAGTATTTTGAAAACATCGGTGGGGCAAGGGCCCAGCTGAGCTGGATTAAACTCAGCGGCAGCGGTGACTGGACCGGCCAATACTATAACAACAAAAACCTATCCGGCTCGCCGGTGCTCACCCGCAACGACAGCCAGATTAATTTTAACTGGGGCAGCGGTTCACCGGCTCCGACGGTGAACAGTGACAACTTCTCGGTCCGCTGGACGCGCTCATTAAATTTTGCCGCCGGACGGTATCGGTTTACGGCCATCTCTGACGACGGCGTGCGCATGTGGGTCAATGGCCAGCTCGTGATTGACGGCTGGAGTGACCATCCGCCACAGTCGTTTAGCGGGGCCATTGATTTGCCCAACGGCTTCGCCTCACTACAGGTAGAATATTTTGATTCGACGGGTGGAGCGCAGGTGCAAATTAGCTGGACGCCGGTGCCCACGCCCACGACGCCGACAACGCCCACCACCCCTGCTCCGTCTAGTGGCATCGGCACCGTGGTGAGTGCTTACCTGAACGTGCGCACCGGTCCTGGTATTCAGTACAGAATTATTACGACGTTGGTAAAGAATCAGACCGTAAACTTAACAGGTTATCGAAGTGAAGATGCCAATTGGGTGCAAATTAACATGCCCAACGGCACCAAAGCGTGGGTAAGTGGTAAATCTTATTACTTACAGACAAACGTCTCGATTGCCAATATGCCAGTTTTGCCAGGGTCTGTGCCAACGACCCCAGCAACAGCCGGTACGGGCGTGATTCAAAATGCGTATTATGTTAACTTGCGCAGTGGGGCTGGCGTAGGGTTTCCGGTAATTACAGCCGCGCCTTCTGGAACTGTTGTTACGCTGTTAGGTCGCAACGGCAACACTACCTGGCTCAAGATGCGGCTGCCCAACGGCACCGTCGGCTGGATGAACGCCAATTATGTGAGCAACAGCGCCACGTTCCCCAGCCTGCCGGTTTTAAGTAATTAGGTAATTGTCTCTAGTAAGACCCTAAGGGTTTAACCTCTAAAAGGTCAGATTGCTCCAGAGCAAACCCTTAGGGTCTGTATAGTTACTTGAGTAATTGGGTAACTATTGAGGGGACCCTGGCAGGTTGGCGAATATTTCGCTCAACCTGCCAGGGCTTTTTCTTTTTTAGTTGCGGGTAATCGCGTCCATAGCCGGAACGAAAACAGCATCATAAAGTGCGTCCGTCTCGTTCCCTTCACTAATCATGATAACGAGGAACAAACCATCGTCATCTTCATAGAAGCCCAGGTTGAGGGGGAAACCCTGAACCTCGGAACTAAACAGACTCCAGGTACGGCCGTTCACATCCTCATATTCACCACTTTGTCCCGGCGTTTCATCCAAACCTAGCTGTTGCGTTAAGACACTGAGCAAACCTTCTATACCCAATCCGGGCGGTGCCGCCTGCTGAATAATCACCGTTTGGTCCAGCGCCGTGGCGCCGCGAGCAAACGTGCCGGGAGCCAGCTCGTCCCAGCCGGCCGGTTTTTCGCCAGAAATACCAAACGTATCGTTGCTGTATGGCTCCAATTCAAGCTCAATGTCTGCCGCCTCACCAGGCACCACAAAGTCAGGAGCCTCCATGCCGGCAATACAAACCGCATCTGGCTGCTCGCTGGGCTGTTCCAAAAAGTCTAGCGTAACTCCCAGCGGACAGTCGCCTGAGACGCTGGCACCGTGTCCAATGCCGGGGAACTCAAAGTAGTAGCTGTTGCTAAACCGTTCACCCACATCTTCACCCCAGCTAGGCGGCGTGATGGGATCATACTCACCAGCAAGGATGAGCGTGGGAACGTCGCTGGTAACCGGCTCATTTTCGACCGGGTCCGCCTGACCGGCCTGCCACATGTCACAAATGGCAAAGCCGAATTGTCCCGTTACGATTCCGGCTTCAAATACCGGGTCCAGATAAGGGAAATTGGGCGCGTTCACGACGTCGCCCGGCGTGCTAAAGCTAATTTCTTCATTGCACTGCACCGAAAGCTGCATTCCCTGGCTGAAAAACTGTTGCTGGGCCAGGAAGCTTGAGAGGATGGTGGACAGGTCGGTGGTACGGCCGTCACGCACATCGTAAATCAGCTTGGGCATAATCGGTGTGATTTCTACGCTGTACAGTGCCTGAAACAAGATGCTTACCATGACATCACCATTGATGAGCGCGTCATACTGCTGCCCATCCGCCAGGTTAAACACCTGTATCGTAATCGGTTCCTCGTTTAACTGGTCAACCAGATCGGCAAACACCTGCTCTAAATCAGGGTACGTTTCAGCACACGCTTCATCGGCGGCGCAGCCGGCAAAAAATACGGAAAAGGCACGATCCGCATTGAAGGCCGTTTCTGTTTGCAAATTTGCTGCCAGAGGATAGGCGGAATCTAGAATAACGCTGCGAACGCCTTGCGGATAATCGCGCACGAGGGTTTGGGCCAGCCGCGTGCCATAGGAAATACCGTATACATTCCATTCGTCGTAACCCAGCGCCCGGCGCAGGTCGGCCACGTCGGCGGCGTTTTCGGCACTGTTATAGGCGGTCAGATCTACGCCGTCGGCCACCAACCGCTCACGGCATTCGGTTAACGCTTCTAGATGAAGCGCCTGTCCTTCTTCAACACTCAAATCATCATCCAGGGTTTCAAACGTCAGCTCAACTACCTCTGGGCAGGCCAGCGACGGTTCGGAATAGCCGGTACCCCGCTGGTCAAACATGATGAAGGTGTGGTTAGCCAGAAACGGAGCAAAGCGCATTTCGAAAACAAGGGGAACAGTTTCCAGGGCATCACCACCGGGGCCGCCTTCCAGGTAGATGATGGGGTCCGGCGCAGGATTTTCACTGTCGCTGGCAAAGATAGCGACGTGCAGCCGAACAGTACGGCCGTTTGCCACATCATCTCTATTTTCCGGGACAGTCAAATAACCACATTCCACTTCACGACCATTAGGAACAGAAAATTCACAAGCGGCCGTTTCAAAGCTCACGTCATACGCTGGTTCCGGTTCGGGCGTCGGCGTGGCCGTCGCTGTCGGTTCAACGGTAGCGGTGGGTTCCGGTTCCGGGGTGTTGGTGGGCGGAACGGGTGTTGGCGTCGGGTCATCTGAAGCTTCTGATTCGTCTGTGTCGGCAACGGCCGTCGGTTCTGGGGTTGGCGTCGGCTCTTCGCCGTTGCAGGCTGCCAGCAGCAGTACGGCCGTAACAGCCAGGCCAAAACGGTACATGATTGGTAAAGGTTTCATTACATCACTCCTGAAGATTCGCAATATAGAGACAGGTGCTGCGTAAATAATAGTGGTTGATGCAACCGGGTTTATTACAAACTGGACAAAACTTGTTTGCTTTGGGGCATTTGTAAGGGGCTAGAAATTCTTTGGGTGCTTTTCCACTCGCATAAACGATATACGGGATAACACAAAAAATGTAGCGGATCAGCGGGCAAAAATCTAGCCATCAGGCAATCATGTTCACTCCCTGTTCATAAAATCGCGATTTGGCGATTGACATTCGACATGACTTAATTATAATTTAGGCATATCTAAATTTTAGAGGAGTATCTTCATTGTCCTACCAAAAAGTCCGCACTCATATTCTAAAGGACGGCAGCCTACTCAGTTTAAGCCTAGCTGCGCTCGTTTCCCTCACGTTTTACATTAATCCAGAAATCTGGGTTCATGATTACCCGCCGGATATTCAGGAAAAGTTTGGCCGCAAAAGCGACAAAGCCAAGCGCCAAACCAAGCTGGCGGCGATCCCCTTTTTCCTCCTTTTGCTTGGCCTGGTTATCCGCTCCAACCTGGTACTCAAAAAGGAAAACGGCGGGGTTCTGCCTTTCAAAATGGCGTTTCTCAACACGTATGGCCAGTTTCTCTACTTCTGGCTGTTTGATCTAATCATTATGGATTGGCTGGTTTTTGTTACGCTACAGCCCAGCGGAATTGTCCTGCCGGGGACCGAAGGTGCAGCCGGCTACAACGACTACGGATTTCATCTAAAAACTGCGCTTCCGGCACTGCCCATGGCTATCTTGCCCAGCCTGCTCATTGCCGCATTGACATACGGCCGTTCCCCCAATCATGATCTCAATCACGAATGACACGAATAGACGAATAGCACGAATAAAAGCAGAGAAAAATTCGTAACATTCGTTCATTCGTCCTATTCGTGATTCATAAATCTTAATCAGAACAAACCCTATCGAGAGAATCATATTAAAATCATCTTTCTAAATGTTCCCGGCCACGGCCACGTTAACCCGACATTGGCCCTGGTCTCAGAGCTCAAGCGGCGCGGCCACCACGTCATTTATTACAACAACACCGAGTTTGAACCACAGGTTACAAAAAGTGGTGCGGAATTTCGGCCGTATCCTGACCCCCAACCCACGGCCGAAACCCTGGCCGAAAAAGCGAGCAGCCTGCCCCAGGTGAGCGTGTGGCTGCTGGAGCAAAGCCGGCGGCTGCTGCCCTGGCTGCTGGAAGAATTGCGCCGAGAGCAACCGGATTTGGTCGTGTTTGACTCCATTTGTCTCTGGGGAATGCAGGCAGCATACTTGCTGGAACTCCCATCGGTGGCCTCTATCAGTACTTTTGTGCAACAAGGCGTGAAGGGAATGATCAACTGGCGCGATGGGCTGGCTCTGGTGTGGCAGGCGCTGCCCGCACTGCCTGCTCTTCTCTGGCGACGCCGTCAGTTAATACGCACCTACGGCGAAGAAGCGTTTCCCCACCCGCAGATTTTTCCCTGCATTAGCAACACGAACATTGTGTACACTTCACGGGAATTCCAACCGGAGACAGATTTCATTGACGACACATTTCACTTTGTCGGCCCTTCAATTAACAGCGAAGCCCGCGAAACGGCCGATTTTCCCTGGCACCGGCTGGAAGACGGCCGTTGCCTCATTTACCTCTCGCTGGGCACCCTTTATCACAACAAGGCCGATTTCTACCGCATGGCCTTCAACGCCTTTGCCGACCATCCCGCTCAGTTTGTCCTGTCCGCCGGACGCCTGACCGACATCGCCGCCCTCGGCCCAATTCCCGATAACTTTATCGTGCGCAGCTTTGTGCCCCAGCTAGAGCTGCTGCCGCGCATCAACGC
This sequence comes from uncultured Anaerolineaceae bacterium, assembly GCA_937967805.1. The sequence continues at coordinate 6,385 of CALBTC010000251.1, read as the reverse complement.
TTTCATCACCCACGGGGGCATGAACAGCATCAATGAAGGGCTTTACTACGGTGTACCGCTGGTGGTCGTGCCGCAGCAGATGGAGCAGACGATGAATGCCCGGCAGGCGGCCAACGTTGGTGCGGCTGTTGTGCTGGGCGACCGTCCACCGTACGGCCGTACCCAACCCCACGAGCTGCGCCAGGCGCTTACCCAGGTGCTGGCGGAGGACGCTTACCGGCAGGCCGCCGCGACGCTCGGCCGTTCGTTCCGGCAGGCGGGTGGCTACCGGCGCGCCGCCGATCTTATCGAAGCGGTTAGTGCCCATTCGCAGAATAAGGGCGCATAAATGCGCTGCGGAATTGGCGAATGGGCTTAAAGTAGCCGTTCGGCTCCGAAATCACTATGTTGATTCCAAACGGCTGCTTAATAGCCCAATTTTAGCGTAGCCTCCTCCAGGCTGCTCGCCTTGCCGATAAGGGTCACCTCGTCCTGCAAGCGGACCCGCGTGTAGCCGTGGGGCACAATCGAGCTGCCGTTGCGCGTCAGGTCAACAAAGAGCACATCGTTGGGCAGGCGCAGATCACGCACCAGCAGGCCGTCTACGTCACGGTTGCTCACGGTTACCTGAACCATCTCCCGGCCCGAATCCTGGTGCAGCAGCACAGCGGCCGTTTGCGGCGAGCGCACCGACTGATTGAGCAGGGACACCATCGCCGAGGCCGGATCGAGCACCAACGCCCCCATTTCGGTAAACTTCTCTACCATGTTCAGCGCATTCGGCCGCACAATCGGCCGTTTCACGCCAAACTTCATCTGGGCCAGCTCTACCACGTTCAGATTCTCTTCATCATCCGGCAGCATGGCCACGACGGCATCGATCGAGCTGTCGATCAATTCAGCCAACGTTTCTTCATTAATCACCGGAAGGTAATGCTCAGAGAGATCCTCATGGGACAAACGCTCTACGTGATCCCGGTTGGTGTCGGCCAAAACAACCTGCCAGTTGGCCGCCTGCAATTGGCGCGCCAGCTCAATCGACTGCGCCTCGATGCCCAGAATCAGCACGTCACGCACCTCATCGGCCGTGGCCGTCACCGGCAAGTTGGTCTCCCCGGCCCGGCGCAGCGCCGACTTGAGGAACATCGGGCCAAAAATCTCATTTAGCACCACCACAGAAATAACCAACGTGGCGAAGGCATCTCCCAAAGCCGGGAACTCCACCGCCACTTCGCGGGCCAGCCCCAGGGCAATGCCCGCCTGCGTAATCAGCCCCATCCAGGCGTACCGGTTAAAGGCGGCCGGTTCACCCGCCGCCCGGCCGCCCACAAAGGAACCCAAAGCAATGCCGCCGCCCCGCACGACAAATAAGGCCAGGGCGACCGGCAGCGTGGCCAGCAAGATATCCAGCTTCAGCGCCACGCCGGTGAGCGTAAAAAACGCCACGTAAACAGCCGGCCCCACGTCATGCAGCAGGCTGGCAAACTCATCACGAAAATTGGTATAGTTGGTAACATAAAAACCGGCAATCATGGCTACCAACAGTGGTTCGATGTGAATTTCAAAGGGCAGATTGTCATAAGAATATTCCACCAGCCAGAAAGCGCTAGCAAATACAGCATAGCCAATCAAAAGGAGCAAGGCTATTTTAAAGTAGCTCTTTAGGGATGTGCCCAAAACAGCCCGCAACATCTTTCCTACAAGCCAGCCAGCTAAAATTGCCGCCGCTAAATCAATGAACAGCACCAGAGCAAAACTGGCGTTGAATCCCAAACCGGTTAGCAAGGCGCTGGCGATTGCCACGCTCACGGCAAACAGCAGGATAATGACCACATCCATGGTCACCGTCACGCCGAGCACGGTTGCGGTGAAGGATCCCTTGGCCCGCACCTCTTTGATAACGGCAATGGTGGACGCCGGCGAAAGCGCAAGAAGAATGGTGCCACCCAGAATGGCCACCGCGATGCGGCTGGTTGTTTCCATGCCCTGCGTAAATGAGATGATATCGGTTAGCAGATAGAGGGCGACACCGGATAACACGAGCGTCACCAGCATCACGCTGCCGGTTACCCAGCTAATGCTCTTGAGCCGGCTGCGAATTTCCTTGAGATAAAGCTCGCTACCGGCCACAAAGGCGATCACCGCCAGGGAAATTTCGTCGATGAAGCGCAAATCTGTGGAGGCCCCTTCGGGGATAAGATTCAGAATGAACGGGCCGGCTACCATGCCGGCAAGCAGATAGCCGGTGATGTAGGGCAAGCCTATTTGGGAAAACCATTGGCCAATTTTCTTGGCAGCCAACGCTACGAAGAAAAAGCTGATGGTAAGAATTACAAGTTCCATTTATTAAACTCCTTTACTCCGGCAGATTCGGTGAAGCAACTTGATGGTACTGCCGGAAGTTGTCCTGCTGACAAAGAAAAAGGGCCGATCAAGTGCCTTGTAGAGACCCTTGTCGGCCCACTTTGAAATGAAGCTGTTTTTGCGAAAGATAACCATAAGTGCTGTCTACCCTGGATTATTGGCGATTCACCTGTACCAGATCGAATAATCGTAAAAACCCATCCAAAGACCTATTTTAGCCGCATTGTTAAATTTTTGTCAAGGTATTGTCATAGTTTTACAAAAGTATTAAGGTATGCGGCCGGATACGGCCGTTCCGCTCAATCGTATATACCTGACCCTGACATTCCCAGAAAGTGACAAAGGTTAGTAGACATCTGGCACGGTGAGAGGTAGGATTCCTGGAAATAATTGGCGACAAAAAGATTTAGGGAGGATAAAAGATGTCTGAGCAGTCTGAGCCATCTGACCCACTATTCGCTGAATTCACGCCGCCCAGCTATGAAGAATGGGTGGAGGCAACCGTGCAATCTTTAAAAGGACGGCCGTTTGCCACCCTGTCCAGCCATACCGCGGAAGGGATTGAGATACGGCCGTTCTACACCGCCGCCGACAGCCCAAACGATCCCGGCCGGCCGGGACAGCCCCCCTACCGGCGCGGCCCAAACGCCCAGGGGTACGTCTCCCGACCATGGCTCATTGCCCAGCCCATTCCGGCGGAGACGCCACAGCAGTTTAACCGCGCGCTGCTGGAAGATTTAAAGCGCGGCCAAACGGCCGTTTACCTCCAGCCGGGCCGCCCCCCCATCGACACCGTGGACGATCTGGCGGCGGCGCTGGACGGCGTGCAGGTTGCCGCTGCTCCTATTTTTCTGGCCGGCAGGTCTACAATCTTGCCCCTGCTCAAACAGCTGCTCGACCAAACCGGCCAGCCGCTCACTGACCTCCAGGGCGGCCTGCTATACGATCCATTGGCCGCGTTGGTGCAGCAGAGCAGCGCCTCACTGGAAGATGAGTATCAGAAAGCAACCGACCAAATGGGCTGGGCGGTACAAAATGCGCCGGAATTTACCACGTTGGCGGTGGATACGGCCGTCTATCATGATGGTGGCGCCAACGCCGTGCAGGAACTGGCTTTCGCCTTAGCCATAGGAGTCCATCACATGCGCACGCTGCAAGCGCATGGCCTGGCGCTGGCCGACATCGCCGCCCAGCTTCGCTTTGTTTTTGCCATCGGCGGCGATTTTTTCATGGAAATCGGCAAGCTGCGCGCCGTTAGGCAGCTGTGGGCGCAGGTAATTGCCGCCTTTGGCGGTGACGCCGTAGCGCAAAAAATGAAGATACATGCCGAGACAGGCATCGCCAACAAAAGCCGTCTCGATCCTTATGTAAATATGCTGCGCACCACCACAGAAACGTTTGCCGCCGCTGTGGGTGGCGTAGATAGTCTGCTCACCCGGCCGTTCAGCCACCCTTTTACCGCCGAGCCAGATGCCTTTGCCCGGCGCATCGCCCGCAACCAGCAGCTTATTTTGCAGGAGGAGGCCAACCTCACCCAGCTCGTTGACCCGGTTGGCGGCGCTTATTACGCCGAATGGCTGAGCGACCAATTGGGGCAGGCGGCGTGGACGTTGTTCCAGGAGATTGAGGCCAACGGCGGCATGGTGGCGGCGCTGCAAGCCGGGCTGCCGCAAAAGTGGGTAGCGGAAACGGCCGCAGCCCGCACCGCCAAACTGGCCAAAAAGCAGGATGTGCTGGTGGGGGTGAACCAGTATGCCAATTTGGGGGAACGGTTGTCGGTGATCGGTGATCGGTATCCGGTTGCCGGTAAGCGGTCGTCAAGCGACGGTCTTCAGGTCACGCCGATTAAACCGATCCGGCTGGCGGAGCCGTTTGAGGCGCTGCGGGATTGGGCGGAACAGTTTGACAAGGAAAACGGCCGTCGCCCGCAAATCTTCCTGGCCAACATGGGACCGCTGCGCCAGCACATAGCCCGCGCCGATTTTGCCCGCAGCTTTTTTGAGGTGGGCGGCTTTGAGTTGGTCGATTCGGACGGGTTTGAGTCGCCGGAAGCGGCCGCAGCGGCAGCGATTGAATCTGGAGCCAAAGCGGTTGTCATTTGCTCTTCAGACGATACTTACCCGGAAATCGTGCCGCCGCTGGTGCAGGGCATCAAGTCCCGCCAGCCCGACGCCATCGTCCTCCTGGCAGGCTACCCCAAAAACCAGGTCGAAACCCACAAAGCCGCCGGCATCGACGCCTTCATCCACCTCGGCGCCGACTGCCTGGCGCTCAACCAGTGGCTGCAAAAAATAATAGGACGCTGATTACCCTGATTTTCCTGATGATAAAGATCAGAAAGATCAGGCAAATCAGGTAAATCTGCGTCCCATAAAAATTGGAGAATATCATGATTGAAAAAATTCCTTTTGGTAGAACCGAACACAACAGTACGCGCACGTTGTTTGGTGCGGCCGCTTTTTGGGCCACACCTCAAGAAGAAGCAAACAAAACCCTCGATTTACTGCTGGAATATGGCGTGAATCACATTGATACGGCCGCTTCCTACGGCGACGCCGAATTGCGGCTGGGTCCCTGGTTGAAGCCCCATCGCGATGCGTTTTTCCTGGCGACCAAAACAGAAAAACGCACCTACGCCGCAGCCAAGGAAGAGCTGCACCGCTCGCTGGAACGGCTGCAAACCGACCACGTCGATTTGTGGCAAATGCACATCCTCGTTGAGCCGGACGAGTGGGAAACGGCGATGGGGCCCGGCGGGGCGCTGGAAGCATTCATCGAGGCGCGGGAACCGGGGCTGACGCGCTTTTTAGGCGTGACCGGACACGGCGTCACCGTGGCCCAAATGCACCTGAAGAGCCTGGAGCGCTTCGACTTCGACTCAGTGCTGCTGCCTTATAATCCGACAATGATGCAAAATCCGCAGTACGCCGCTGAGTTTGAGCAGTTGATGGCCGTTTGCCAGCAGAAAAACGTGGCCGTGCAAACGATCAAGGCGTTGTCCAAAGGGCCGTGGGGCGACAAGCTCAAAACGCACAACACCTGGTACGAGCCTTTCACTACTCAAGAAGAAATCGACCTGGCGGTGCAGTGGATACTTTGTCGCCCCGGTGTTTTTATCAACACAGTGGGGGACACGACGCTGCTGCCGATGGTTTTGGATGCGGCGGCGCGGGTGGATACGACCGTTCCTCAAGTCAGCCTTACCGCCAAAATGAGCAGCATTGAGATGGAACCTCTATTTGTTTAAGTGACAAAAAGAGGCAATCAGCCAGCTGGCTGATTGCCTCTTTTTTTATACAGCGTTAGCTAAAAATTGGGGTCAATTGGTCACTATGACCAGTTCCGGCGAGTTGACGCTCTCACGGCTGTTGAAGGTGTTACGGCCGCTTTCATCTGCAATAATCGCTAAACTAACCGTGCCGTCGCCGGTAATGTACGGCGTCACGTCAATCTCAATATAGCTACCACTGGTGACAACCCCTGAACCGCTGATGATCTCACCGACGGGCGGTGCATTGCTGTATGTGATGGTGGTTTCTTCCCAACTGGAATCGGCTACGGCTGCAACGGCAAATGTGGCGTTCCCCGAACTGAGATAAATTCGCAGCGTGGCACTGGCCATTTGGCCACTGAGTTCCGCGACATCAAATCGCAGATAGCTGATGAATTCAGGCGTGGAATCGGTGCCGAGGCGGTTAGCGGTACCAAAGTTAACGCCACTACGGTTGGACAGGACAACCGCATCGGCAGCCGGGTTGAAAATGAAGGTGCCACCACCATCGGGCGTGACAGTTGGGGTGTCGGTTGGTACGGCCGTTTCGGTGGCGGTGGCTGTTAGCGTCGGTGTGGTAGTTGGGACGGCCGTTTCGGTAGCTGTCGCTGTTGGCGTTGGCGTGTCAGTTGGGATGGCCGTTTCAGTGGCTGTCAGCGTTGGCGTGTTGGTTGGAACGGCCGTTTCGGTGGCTGTTGATGTTGGCGTGTTGGTTGGAACGGCCGTTTCGGTGGCTGTTGATGTTGGCGTGTTGGTCGGAACGGCCGTTTC
>CALBTC010000250.1 GCA_937967805.1 uncultured Anaerolineaceae bacterium | reverse complement strand
CGTCTACGATGCGGGCGTCCACAAAAAAGTTGGGGCGGCCAATGCTGCCCGCCTTACGGATGGCGTCATCGGCGGCCAGGGCAAAGATGCCGGGGCCAGATTCGGTCATGCCAAAACCTTGCTTGAACTTGATCTGCTTCTCGCGGGTATATTTTTCCACCAGCGGCACCGGCAGCGGTGCCCCCCCACTGGTGCAGAAACGGAGGCTGGTGAGCACGGCCGTTTCCCAGTTCGCTGCCTGAGCGATCAGTTGGTACATCGTCGGCACCCCGGCAAACACCGTCACCTGCTCGCAGGCAATGAGCTCCAGCACCTGCGCCGGATCAAACTGGCGCAGCAAAATTACCGTGCCGCCCAAAATGATTTGCGGCAATGTATACACAAAAAGCCCGCCGGTGTGAAACAGGGGGAAGACGTTTAGATACACATCATTGTGCTGCAAGTCGTGGATGACGGTGTTAAGCGTGTTCCAGGCGATCATCCGGTGGGAGACCTGGGCGGCTTTGGGCAGACCCGTTGTGCCGCCGGTGAAAATGAGCGCAGCAATGTCTTCTTCTGTGAGTGTGGGGGTGGTAACGGCCGTTTCCGAGCCAGCCGCTATCGCTTCAGCAAACAAGACGCTGCCGGGCACACCGCCCCCTTCCACATGCACAAAATGGGTCAGCGACGCCGCTTGTTCATCATTTTGCAAATTCGTCACCGCGTCGCTGAACTCATCCGAGTAGATCAGCACCTTTGGCGTGGTGTTGGCCATGATTTCGGCCAGTTCGCGCCAGTGCAGCCGCCAGTTGAGCGCCGTGTGAATGGCCCCCAATTTGCCGCAGGCAAAAAAGGTGTCCAGATGCTCCACGCCATCCCGCGCCAAAATCGCCACGCGGTCTCCCTGGCCGATGCCTGCTGCGGATTGCAGCCAATTGGCCAGCCGGTTGGCCCGCGCGTTCATTTGGGCATAGGTCAAACGCAGATCCGGCTGCTTGCCTGCATCTACAATTGCCACTTTATCTGGCGAGTAAATCGCCCGTCTTCCCAGGTAATCGCCGATGTACATTTCGGTTATCCGTAATCGGTAAACGGTAATCGGTTATCCGAAATCGGCGAGCAGTTACCGTTCACCGATTACTGACCACCGATTACCGGCCAACGGTCCACTCCCACACGCTACAGGCCATTGAAATACCGCCGCCGCTGGCGATGAAGAGCACCTTGTCGCCCGGTTGGGGACCGCGCCCCTGCTCGATGGCGTCGTCAAGAGCCATGGGAATGCAGGCGGAGCCGGTGTAGCCCCACTTGTCCATGATCCAGTGCGTTTTTTCCAAAGGCTGTCTCAAGATTTCCATGATTTGCTTGATGGTGTTCAGGTTTAGCTGGGTGAAGTAGTAATGGTCAATTTCATCGAGCGCAAGGCCCGCTTTTTCTACCGTGCCTTTAATGAGCGGCGGCCAATTGTCGGAGTTGAAGGTGGCGGGGAAGCGTTTAACAAACTGCACGCGGGGAATGCCATCGTTCACATCGGCGGGGGTGACCGGGCAGGCCACGCCCCCTGTGTAGATGCCCAGCGCATCGTAAAATTCGCCGCGGGCCAGCCGCCTGCCTGCCAGGAAGCCGGGTTTATCGCCCACACCCACCAGCACCGCCCCCGCCCCGTCGGCAAAGAGGGTACAAGTTTTGTGGTCGGTGTAATCGACAAAGCGGCTCATGCCATAGGCGCCCACGACCAGCACGTGGTTGGTCTCGTCGTCGGTGGTGATGAAGCGAACGGCCGTTTCTAAAGCCGTCACCCAGCCCGCGCAGGCACAGTTCACGTCAAACGTTCCCGCATTCACCGCGCCAAGTTTGTGCTGTAAGACGGTCGCCGTCGCCGGACTGAAATAATCCGGCGTGTCCGTGGCCACGATGATGAGATCGACCTCTTCCGGCTTCAGATTGGCCCGTTCCAGCGCTTCTCGGCTGGCGTGCAGGCACAAATCGCTGGTCGACTCGTCTTCCGCCATGACGTGCCGCTCTTTGATGCCCACGTTTTTCACGAGCCAGGCATCAATGTCCCGCTTGGGGAACAGTGCATCAAAGTAGGCGTTGGTCAATACTTTTTCCGGCACGTAACGGCCGGTGCTTAGAATTTGCGCGTATCGAGTCATAGTTACTCCGTAATCCGTGAGCGGTAATCGGTAAACGGTTAACTGATTACGGCTTACCGACCACCGAATACCGGTCAGGTGCCAATCACAATCCCGCCATCCACGCGCAGGACGGCGCCGGAGATGAAGCTGGCTTCATCGGAGGCGAGGAACGCGTAGGCGTTGGCGACGTCTTCGGGCTGGCCAAGGCGGCCGATAGGGGTGTGGCTGCGCATGCCGTCGAGGACTTTTTCGGGCATCTTGGCCACCATTTCTGTGGCGATAAAGCCGGGGGCGATGGCGTTGACGCGAATGCCGTAACGGCCCAGTTCCCGCGCCCACGTTTTGGTCATACCCACAACGGCCGCTTTCGTCGCCACGTAGTTTGTCTGCCCAAAATTACCGTCCAGCCCCACCACGGAAGAAGCGTTGAGGATCACGCCACTGCCCTGCTTAATCATGAATGGCGCGGCGGCCTGGGTGCAGTTAAACACGCCTTTCAGGTTAACCTTGATGACCAGATCGAAGGCATCTTCGCCCATCTGGTCTACCAGTTGGCCCTCTTTGAATTTTACCAGTTGGGCGTCACGGGTGATGCCGGCATTATTGATGGGGATGTCGATACGGCCGTATTGTCCCACCACATCCTCCAACCATTTTTGTACCGCCTGCCGGTCGGCGACGTTTACGGCCGTAAAAGACGTTTTTTCGCCCAGTTCGGCGGCCAATGCCTGCCCGTCGGTTTCGTTAAGATCACAAAAGGCCACGGTGGCCCCCTCGGCGGCAAATTTTACGGCCGTAGCCCGGCCAATGCCTGCTGCGCCACCGGTGATAACACAAACCTTGTCTTGAAATCGCATGAAAAATTCAGCTCCTGTTTGTAAAAATTGTAGGAGTGGAAGTGTAACACAGGGGAGTTGCAAAATGGGAACAGGGTGAAGGTGGCAGGTATGCAAGTAGCAAGTTGCAAGTCATCGGCATCGCCCAGACCACTTGCAACTTGCCACTTGCAAACTCTATGTCTTGCTCTATAATCTGCCACTGTTCGGGGCATGGCGCAGTTTGGTAGCGCGCTTCGTTCGGGTCGAAGAGGTCGTCGGTTCAAATCCGGCTGCCCCGACAGATGTGCAAAACGGCCGTTTCTCTGGGAGGAACGGCCGTTTTTGTCACCTTAGGCAAAGTTATCCTACAGGTAGCGGAGCCAAGGTTCTTGTTCCACGACAAAAATGCTGCCCCATTATTTAATTCAATCGACTTTCTACATGAAGTTTTTGCACCCTAAGGGTTTCTACGGCAGAGGTCCACATGACGACTTGGGCCCGCGTTCCTAGACTTGAGATAGTCTCTGACTCGTTCATTCGCTGCCCAACTGCTCCATCAAATCATAGACGTCCGGCCCACCCCACTGTTCAACGAATTTGCCGTCTTCGATACGGATTATGTCCAACTGGCTAAAAATGACCTTCCGGCCGGTTGGCGCGATGTCCAGAAATTCGCCTTGATGGGTTCCACGCATTGTCGAGCGAAAGGCAATCTTGTCACCCTTGGCGACAATGTCTTTCAATTCGTTTGTGACATCGGGAAACGCGGCGCAGAAGCCTTCAAGGATATCTTTTTGCTGCTCCCGCGTGAGCGGCGATTTGACCGGCGAACGGTGTCGCCTGCAGTTTGGAGCCAGGAAACCGTCCACAGCTGCTGGGTTTCTTTGTGCCATACCACTTCAATGTAACGGTACAGCAATGCCTTATTCTGCTCAAGCAACATATCGTCTTCTGCCTTTGTTATCTTTAGCCTTTCCCGCCGCCAATCTTGATCACATCTGTGGAGAGCTTCGGCGCTCAGATTGCGTGTGGCATCGGTCAAAAATTGATCAAATTTGTGGCGGCGATAAGCGGCATAGTTGTGCTTGCGCTCAGCGTCCTGGCCCCGGCTGTACGGCCGTTGTTTTTCCCACTGTCGGTAAAGAGTGACATACTGTTTGTTATCTGTCTGAGCAATAGAGAAAGATAAATTCGTTCGCGCCATTCGTTTGCCAACAGGTCTGGGTATTGGTGCAAAATGTGAACGGCAGCCATCAGCCAGGCGGTGATGCGGTCTACAGGGTGCAGTTCGATCTGGTGCCGGGCCAACCCGTTCAAAATAACGCCAGGCACATTGCCTGCCGGAACCAGCCCTGAAATGATGTCTACGGCCGCATCCACTTCCGGCAAAGAAAGTGATGACACCTCCAGTACCAACATGGAATGGGCGATGGTTCGTAAATTGTCGGCCGTTTTAATAGAGGCCTGGGCGTATTGTTGTGGCGTGTTCATATTTGTTTGAGCCTGATGTTTCTCACGAACGCAAATGTTTCTGACTTCAAAAATAGGGGTGCCTGGCTACCTATTGCTTAGGCATCCCATTCATTAGCCGCTAATTGAACAGCAGTACGCTGAGAAGGTCAAATTCAATAAGGTCCTGCGATGAGGGATAACCGTTATAGTGGTACTAAAGGGCTAATTTGAAACCTTTTGCCACTTTTTGGATTATGTACTTGTAAAGGCAGCGCCGAATCTAGCTAGGTAAGGACGTAACATGAAGGAAATAGATGACATGGAACTGGTCAGACAGGCTCAATCAGGCAGCGTGACGGCCGTTGGGGAACTATACGACCGGCATCGATCACGTATTTTTCGTTATATCCGCTTTAAAACAGGCAACAAGCAAGTGGCGCAGGACCTGGCTTCTGAAGTGTTTTTGCGCATGGTCGATCATCTTCCAGATTTTGAATCACGAGGCGTGCCGTTTTCCGCCTGGCTTTACCGCATTGCCCAAAATCTCGTTATTAAGAGGTGGCGGCAGGCAAGCAAACACCCGAACGTTCCGCTGGATTTTGCCGATAATGTTAGCCAAAACGGTGATAATCCTGCACTTGTTGTCGAACAACAACTGGAGATGGAATGGGTGCAGCAAGGGTTAGAAAATCTGGATGAAAGCCAGCGCGAAGTCATCATCTTAAGGTTTATCGCTGGACTGTCGCTTAAAGAAACAGCAGAAGCGCTGGAGAAGACAGTTGCGGCGGTTAAGACATTGCAGCATCGGGGCATCCTGGCACTACAGGCCACGTTGAAGTACGAGCAAAAGGGGAGGTCAAAATGAATGATATAGAACAACTGTTTCAAGAAAGATTAGAACAATTGGAAGCGGGTGAGTCCCCAGAGGCTTGCCTGGAAGGATTGCCCGAAGAAGAAACAAAAGCCCTGCGTCTTATCGCAGCCATTCGCACGCTGTCTGTTGATGATGCTGATGAAGAAAGTATTGTGGCGCAGCGCAGCGAGATTTTGGGGGCGGCCTCTACTCGTTTAAATGGAAAGACTGCGCCCACACTTGGCACACTTGCTTTGCCTTTCTGGGAACAGTTGAAAGCTTGGTTGCAGCGCTTTTTGGCAAATCGGGAATTGGTCATCGGCTTCGCTTCGCTGCTTATTATTGTGATCCTCGGTTTGGCTTTTAGAGGCAATACCTGGCAGCTAAAAACCGATGAGACGGGGACGGTAGCCTCTGTTAGGGACGAAGATGATGATAGGGAGTCTGACAACGACATTGAAACGGCCGCAAACGATAACGCCGAATCTGAAGCTGAAACTGCGACAGAAACAAACGCCAATGCGCCGGCCATCGCAGATGGTCCAGGTCCAACCCTTTATATCCCCGTTGTGACTGCCCCGCTAAACCTGAGCCCGGAAACGGCCGTTATCGATAATGTACAAGGTATTGTGGAAATACAAACAGACTCCGATACCTGGACAACCGTAAACAGCGCCACCACCATCGCTGCCGGGCAGCGTGTGCGTACCGGCAAGCTGTCGCAAGCGACGCTTTCTTTTTACGATGGCAGCCAGGCTCATCTCAGCGCCGATACTGAAATCTCCATTGATGAGCTAAATGCTCTGCGCCCGGAAGCAGGCTTCCGCACGGTGGTGCTGACACAGTGGGTGGGTGACAGTGAACACAGCGTGCAGTTCCGCAATGATGGCGGCTCTCTCTACGAAGTGAAGACGCCAGAAGGGTCCGGCATTGCCCGTGGGACTAAGTTCCACGTCATCGTAGAACCCAATTCGTTGGCGCAATATATCGTCACGGAAGGCAAGGTTGATGTCAGCGGCCATAGCCGCACCGTTTCGGTAACGGCCGGGCAGCTTACTACGCTTCTCATAGGGACTGCGCCCGCTGATCCAGTTTTCAACATCTCTGGGGAGGGGGAAGTAACGGCCGTTGGTGATGTCTGGACCATTGCCGGGCAAACCTTCCAAACCTACGAGCAAACCATCATCGTTGGCAATCCACAGGTGGGCGATCTGGTGCAGGTATTTGGCCACCTGTTGCCCGATGGCAGCCGTGTTGCCGACCGTATCATTCTGATTCGGCGAGCCGTTGTTAACCAGTTCAATCTGACGGGTGAAGTTGAGGCAATGGGAGCAACCTGGACCATTGCCAGGCAGGCTATCCTGGTTAATGATCAAACAGCAGTTGACGATGATATTTCCGTAGGCGACAGCGTGCGCGTCGAGGGCATCATTTTGCCAGACGGTGTACTGCAAGCCCAGGTGATCACCCGTCTCGAAGAAGCGCCCGGCCTGCCCTTCCAGTTTAGCGGCATTGTGGAGGCAATTAATGATCGCAGTTGGATCATCTCTGGCCAGACCATCAGTGTGAATGAGGAAACGGCCGTGGATAACGGCATTGTGGTCGGTGACGTTGTCGCCGTAAGCGGCTGGATTCTGGAAGATAACGCCTGGTTAGCCGACGAAATTAGCAAACTTTCTGATGAACTCCCTACCTTTGAGTTCACCGGCACTGTGCAAAGCATGGATCCCTGGCTGGTGGCCGGCATCAGTTTTGAAACCCGGTCCTGGACGGTCATTGTCCCAACTATTGACCTCGGAGATCAGGTACGTGTAAGCGGCACCATATTGGCCGACGGCACCTGGGTGGCCGACACCATCACCTCCCTGGCTGATATCCAGCCGGACACGGTCAGCTTTATTGGCGTGGTTGCCAGTGTGAACCCGTGGGTGGTGAATGGTCTGACCCTGGTTACTACAAGCAATACCGTCATTACTGGCAATATTGCCGTTGGCACTCTGGTAGTAGTCCAGGCACAGTTGTTACCAGACGGCACCTGGACGGTTTTGCAAATTCGGCCGCTTTATCCCACCTTTGGCTTCGGCTGCCTGGTGCTTAGTTCACCGGTGGTTGCCGTCAATGCCAATACCATCCAGGTGCGGCATTGGCAAGGGAACATTGACCGTGTCCATATTCAAGGCGACGTGGCTCCCAATCACGTTGTGACGCTGCCCATTTGCACCGGCTGGGACGGCACCATTGTTATTACCGGTACGATTATCGTCATCTACCAGCCGGTTGTCGTCATTATTGATGATGGCGGTTGGGTGCCGCCTGGTGGCATACCGCCGGGGTGCAAAATTACGGGGATCGGCAATAATAACCCGCATCTCAAATGCTCCGGTGGCAGTTCCCGGCAAAGCTCCAGGAGAAGCTAGCAGGCATACAACTCCCTAACATAAGATGACTGTTTATGGCCAGACGGCACCGTCTGGCCATAAACAGCTTGAGAGCACATTCCATGTTACTATTGTTGCAGAAACCAAATCCAGACCATGCCTTTTGAACTCCGTCTCAACCCGCGAAAAATCGGCCTTTTTCTTGGTATCGTTTCCCTTTACCTGGCCGGACAGAGCCTGATAAATGAATATCTGCTGGAAAATGTGCTGGGCAGTGAAACCAGTGCCCTGGCTTTGTCACTCCTTGATCTGTTCAGCGTAAATGCGGAAGAGACGATTCCTACCTGGTACGCTACGCTGCTTTTGTTTACGGCCGCTGTGCTGCTGGCCTTTATTGCCCTGGTGAAAATTAGAAACAAGGAGCCATACGGCCGTCACTGGCTCGGTCTGACGGCTATTTTTTTGTATCTATCAATGGATGAAGGAGCAGTTATCCACGAAATTTTCTCGGATTCATTACAGGCCAGATTTGACACCAGCGGCTACCTGACATTTGCCTGGGTCATTGCTTTTGTTCCCCTGGTTATTGTCATTGCGCTTCTTTACCTGCGTTTTCTGCTTCATCTACCCTCATCTACCAGAAACGTGTTGATTATCGCCGGTCTGCTTTATGTCGGCGGAGCCGTCGTCGTTGAGGCCATCAGTGCCAATCAGTATGATGTCGGAGGGGGTGTTACTTTTCGCTACCTGGCCATTGCTACGGTTGAGGAGCTGATGGAAATGCTGGGGGTGGTTGTTTTTATCTTTGGGCTGCTGGCGTATGCCATGAAGGAGCAGATGACGGCCGTTCTCAACTTTTCTGCTAAGCCGAGTATGGCCATTTCGGCAAACGGCCGTCTTAAGACCACGTATACCAAATGGTTAGTAGGGGCCGCTGTTGTGTTGGTCTTGGTTGCCAATGTTACCCTGGTTGCCTGGGCCAGTGCCCGGCAGCCCGAACCGGTGGCTGTTGACCCCCGCAGCATTCCATTTTACCGTACCGTTAGCGAACAGTACGCCGGGCAAGGGGTGGTTATTTTGGGCCTGAACGAGGTTTTGGAGCCAGATAACCCAAATGCACCGCAAATGGCAACATCCCTTTTAACGTTATTTGGTGACGTCATCGTGGTGAACCTGCCGGCGGCGCAAACCAGTATTGCCTTTGCCAGTCAAACGTTGCCTTTTGACGCAAATGAATTATCTGAGATTGTGCGGCAAAGCGGCGAAGATGAGTTTACGGTTCTAGATGTGTCTGGCGTGAGAGCCCTTACTGACAACAATTCAGTTCAGCCCTAAAGGTTAGTATGCAAAAATCACGATTATATTTGAAAACCAAAAAACTGGAGAAAACGGCCGTTTCCTAAACATCTACAGTCAACTTTCATCAAGGAGCCGTGCAACCAGAATTATAATAGCAATAAGGTACATCATGCTGCCCGGCACCCACATGATGACACCACCTATTTGCTGATCCGCCAAAGCAGTTACCCCCCACAAGCGTGGCACCGTTGTATAGTGCGAGTAATATGGCTCACTGGCAAATGCCAACACGACACCTAAAAACATATTGAAGGGCAAAGCTCCCAAAAGATAAACAATGCGGAAGGGGTAGGTAAAATGACGATGAATTCGCGGGGCTGCGCCGACAACATGCCACCAAAAAAGCATACCACTTACAAAAAACGTCAAATGTTCCAGATCATGCACCCATTCACTTTTTAACGCAGCATTATAGGCATTTGGATCATGCCAGCCAATGAGGATGATAACAAACAGAAACCAGCTAATCGCTGGCGTTGTCACCCGTCTAAACCCCTGCCGGAAAGGCGCTTTCCGGGCAAGCAGCCCAGAAGCTGCCCAACGCCAACGCGCGGGCAGCCCCCATAGCAAAAAAACCATCGGACTCCCTAACAGCAGCAAAGGCGGGGCAATCATGACCAGCAGCAAATGCTGGATCATATGCATAAAAAAGAGCAGAGATTGAATGACATCAATCGCAGACAGCAATGCCAGAGCAATGGCGACTAACCCACCCAAATAGGAGACCAGACGCCAGCGGCTGGCCAATACACCCCGGCCGCGTTTTCGGAGGCGTAACCAGCCCAAAGTATAAACGCCACCCGTTAAAAGTAAGACAAGGACAATATCAAGACGGAAATCCCAAGATAATAGAATCGCCCGCAAAACTGGACTCATAAGAGGGAAACAATACGAAACAGAAAATCTGCTGCTTAAGCCAGAGGACGCGGCACCGATTCGTGATGCAGCGTCAATTCATGGGCCGCTTCCGGCTCTTCCAGCCAGGGATCGATGTGAATGATTGCCTCTGAAAGCGTGGGAAGCTGGTGAAACAGTTCATGCCGCACCTGTTCCGCAATGTGGTGGCTCTCCAGCGTGGTCAGCTGGGGATCAACGGCAATCGTCGCTTCTGCCTGGAGACGGTGCCCCATCCAGCGCATCCGCAAACGGCATAGTTCTTCGACTCCTGGCTGCTGGGAGATAACCGCTTCAGCCTGTTCCATGTATTCCGGCTCGATGGCATCCATCAGACGATACCACATCGTCACAATGGCATCTCTGGTGATGAAGAGAATGGCAACGCCGATCAAAACGCCAATGATCGGGTCTACAATAGGGAAGCCCAGCCAGGTGCCGCCAGCCGCTAACAACACGGCTAGTGAAGTCAAACCGTCGGTACGGGCATGGAGGCCATCGGCGACCAACGCGGCCGAACCAATTTTGCGCCCGGTGCGGATTTGCAGGAGGGCAACTGCTTCGTTGCCCAGAAAACCAATGATGGCTGCGGCTGCCACCCAGCCCAGGTTGCTTATGGGTTCTGGATCTATGAACTTTTGAATGGATTCATAAAAGACAACGCCGGCGCTAATGGCAATCGACAGGACAATAAAAATTCCGGCCACGTCTTCGGCTTTGCCAAAGCCATAGGTGTAGCGGCGGGTCGCAGCGCGTCGTGCCAGGTAGAAAGCAATCAACAGCGGCACTGAATTGAGACCATCGCCAATGTTGTGGATGGTGTCTGCCAACAGCGCCACGCTGCCGCTCCAGGCCACAATGACAATTTGCAGCAGCGAGGTAATGGTCAAGGCTGCCAGAGACAGCCAGACGGTACGAATGCCTTCCTGGTTGTCTATAAACGCCTGGTCAGAAGCCAGCGCATCGTGCTGGTGGCTGTGACCATGCAGGTGGAAAATGGTGCTAATCCAGCCCCAAAGACCGCCACCATGATGGTGATGGTGCCCATCATCATGGTCATGGCTATGATTGTGATCGTGGTCATGTGGGTGTGGATGTTCGTGTTGTTCGTCAGAATGGTTGTGTGTATGCGGTGACATAGAATGCTCCCTTATTTGTCAGGTAAGATTTTCAGATAGTCGGGATAAGGGTGATCGGGCAGGTTCTGCCGCACATGATCCAGATGATAGAGCGCCTCGCGGAATAGGGCCGCTACGTGGCTGTCATCAATTGAGTAAAAGATTTGGTTCCCCTTGCGCCGGGTGCGCACCAATCGGATGGCGCGCAGTTTAGCCAGGTGATGGGATACGGCCGAAGAAGAAACAGCCACACCTTCACTCAACTCGTTGACGCTGTATTCCTTTTCGGTCAACAGGTAAACCAGCTGAGCTCGCGTGGGATCGCTGAGCGCCTTAAACGTAGCCACAACATCGGCCAGAATATCTTCTGGAAGTCCTTGGGGCTGCTCTGTAATTTCGTGCTGCTGCGGCATTTGCGCCACTCCCTTGTGAGTATCTGAGTATATATTCAGATAGAAAGTTTATAACAATGATCACATTTCAACAAGGTAAAGTTGCTTTGAGAAAGTTGTGTAATAAGTATTGCAATTAATGGAAATAAACATTACAATCATTGACTATGGAATGGATTGTTCTCTCCTACTCACTACCTTCAAGGGCAAATACACCCAGGGTCACACTCTGGCGGCGGCTGCGTCGGTTGGGAGCTGTATCCCCGACAGGCAGCGTCTATATTCTGCCTGCCCACGATGAGTGTATAGAATCGTTTCAGTGGCTGGCTCAGGAAATACAGCAGGCCGAGGGGGAAGCACTGGTAATGCGCGTGGCCCAGTTTGAGGGGCTAGATGATGGTCAGCTTATACCCTTATTTAATCAGGCGCGGCAGGAAGAGTATGAAGAAATTCTGACGCAGTTGATCGATTTAGAACATCAAATTGGGGAGAGTGAGCCGGATGAAAAGGCAAGTGATTTTCTTAGCGTTCTTCACAAGCTGCAAAAGCAGCAAACTGATGTGGCCCGTATTGATTATTTCCAGTGCCCGCAGGGAACGGCCGTTACCGCCAAACTCCACCAAATAAAGCAGTTGCTAACCCCAAATGATGCCAACACGCCGCAAATTGTAACGGCCGTCATCGCCCAATACCAGGACACACGATGGGTTACCCGCCCGCGCCCCCACGTAGACCGGCTGGCCTGCGCCTGGCTCATCCGCCGCTACCTTAACCCCTATGCCACTATCCGCTATGCGACCACGCCAGAACCAGGTGAGGTCGGTTTTGACATGGACGGGGCCGAATTCAGCCACCAGGGAAACCTGTGTACGTTTGAAGTGATGCTGCAAGCCTTTCAGCTGGATGAAACTGCGCTTTCTTTAATGGCGGAAATTGTGCATGAGATTGATTTGCGCGACGGCCGTTACCAGCGACCAGAAACAGCCGGTGTTGATGCCACCTTACGCGGCTGGCTGCTGGCCAACGTACCGGACAGCGAACTGGAACAACACGGCATCGCTCTTTTTGAGGGGCTTTATGCCGCTTTATCCTCTACAAATCAGGGGGCATGAGGTGAAAATGGCAGAAACAACTGTAACACAACCTGTGTTGGTGGCACCCAGCCACAACATAACTTTCCGAGAAGCATTTTGGGTGTGGGTGCGCGTGGCCATCTACAGTTTTGGCGGCCCTGCGGGACAGATGGCGGTCATGCACCGCATTATTGTAGAGGAAAAGCGGTGGGTGAGCGAAACCCGCTTTCTGCACGCGCTGAACTACACCATGCTCCTGCCCGGGCCAGAAGCGCAGCAGTTGGCCACCTATTTGGGCTGGCTGCTGCACGGCATGAAAGGAGGCTTGGTCGCCGGAATTCTCTTCATCCTGCCCGGCTTCATTACCATTTTGGGATTAAGCGTCCTCTATGCCAGCTACCAGGAAGTCACTTTTGTCCAGGCCATCTTTTACGGTCTGAAACCGGCGGTTATGGCCGTTGTCGTGGAGGCGGTTGTTCGCATCGGCAAACGCGCCTTGAAAAACCGCAGCATGATTGGTGTGGCCCTGCTGGCCTTTATAGCCATCTTCTTTTTCAACGTGCCCTTTCCCCTGATTATTCTGAGCGCAGGAGTGATCGGTGCAGTAGGCGGTCGCTTTTGGGAAAAGCAGTTTTTTGTCATTAAGGGGCATGAGATAGAGGATGATGCTCTCATTACCGACCAGATTGCACCGCACACACGGCCGTCCCTCCGCCGCAGTTTCCTGACCTTAATCATATGCCTTCTCCTCTGGTTTACACCCCTGCTGTTTCTGTGGCTTTGGCATGGAGAGGGGAACATATTTACTCAAATCGGCCTCTTTTTCAGCCGGGCGGCTGTGGTTACCTTTGGCGGGGCATATGCCGTCCTGGCCTATATTGCCCAGGAAGCGGTGCAAACCTACGGTTGGCTCCAACCGGGCGAGATGCTGGACGGCCTGGGTATGGCGGAGACGACGCCTGGGCCGCTGATCCAAGTCGTACAGTTTGTCGGTTTTATGGGTGCCTATCGACAGGCCACTGGATTGTCTCCATTACTTGCCGGAGTCCTTGGCGCTGTTTTAACCACCTGGGTCACGTTTGTCCCTTGTTTTCTTTGGATCTTTTTGGGTGCTCCTTACATCGAAAAATTGCGTGGTCACAAATCGTTGAGCACAATTCTTTCAGCCATTACAGCCGCAGTCGTCGGGGTTATCCTCAACCTGGCCGTCTGGTTTTCACTAAATACTGTCTTTGGCACAGTTAATGATTCGTATTTTGGCCCCCTGCGCCTGTATTTACCAGAGCTGCACACTATTGACTGGGCTGCCCTCCTCATTGCCATTGTCGCTTTCATTGCCCTGTTCCGCTTCAAGGTGAGCATGTTGTGGACGCTGGCCGGCGCAGCAGCAGCCGGGCTTCTGTACTACCTGGTTATTGTAGGATAAGCGTATGCAACCGATAATTGTTTTGTTGCTGGCACATTTTAACAGCCGGAACCGAACCAGATGACGAGCCGGCAGCAACCGTCATGGTGCTACCCTGGTCAGAAGGGCTGGCTGGCCCTGTGCAAAAGCCACATCGCGTTACAGAGGCGGAGTTGGCAGCCACAGATTGGATCGTTTCGATGGGGTGCGAGATGACACAAACAACCATCGGCCGTTTTCGTTCCTTTTTAGGGCTGGAGCGCAACATCCTGGTACTGCTGGTCGCCATCGTACTTTTGGGCTTGGGCGAGGAGCTGTGGGTAAGCTTTGTGCCCAAATACCTGGAAGCGTTAGGTGCCGGTGTTTTTGTCTGGGCAGCTTACCGCACCTTGAAAGATGTGCTGGACGCTATTTACCAATACCCCGGCGGCATTCTCACTGACCGGCTAGGGCGACGGCGGGCGCTGGTGCTGTTTAACCTGCTAGCCATCGGCGGTTATCTGATGTATCTGCTCAGCCGCGACTGGCCGCTGGTGCTGGTTGGCACACTTTTTGTGGCTGCCTGGAGCAGCATGAGCCTTCCGGCGACGTTTGCCGTCATCGGCGACAGCCTGGCAAAGAGCCGCCGCGCCGTTGGCTTTAGCGTGCAATCCATTGTCAAACGGCTGCCCATTGTCATTGCTCCGGCGCTGGGCGGCTGGCTGCTGCTGCGATTTGGCGTCATACAAGGTTTCCACGCTGGTCTAGTGATCACTATTGTCCTGGCTCTTGGCGCACTCTGGTTCCAGCAAAAATTTTACGTCGAAAAGCCTTTAGAACAGCCACCTCGCCCATCCGGGATCATAACGACATTCCGTGCCTTTGATCCCGGGCTGAAGCGGCTGCTGGTGAGCGACGTGCTGGCCCGTTTTGCTGAAGGGATGCCCTCCGCGCTGATTGTTATTTATGCCACGACCAACCTGGGGCGAGTGTTGCCCTTTACGGCACCTTGCGCGGTCTGCAAATGTTAACGGCCATTTTGTTTTACATTCCGGCCGGTAAGCTGGCGGAGAAGTGGGGACAACGGCCGTTTATCACCCTCACCTTCTGCTTTTTTGCCTTGCTGCCATTGGTCTTTACCCTCTTTGGCCTGGGTTCACAGGAGAATGTAAACACCTTCCTAGTTCTGGCTTTTATCGTGGCCGGGCTGCGGGAAATTGGTGAACCAGCCCGCAAAGGGCTGATAACCGACCTGGCTGGCGAGGAGCAACGTGGTGAAGCAGTGGGCGTCTATTACCTGATTCGCGGCTTTTGTGTAGCGGCCGCTCCGCTGTTGGGAGCCTATTTGTGGGACATTTCACCAACGTTAACTTTTGCGGTGGCCGCAATATTTGGTATAGCTGGCGTTATCTGGTACGTCTGGTGTGGACCAGGCTGAGCAGCTTGCCAGTTAGCAAGGAATAAGGAGAAAGTAAGATATACTTTGGGTAACGCGTTCACATGTACACGTAGACCGGGTGACCTGCCAAGTGGTCAAAGGACTCCGAATCATCTGGCGCTGTTTACGGTTTTGTTCGTCAATGTCTTCTTGCATCCGTTTATAAACTGTGGTCATGAGCTTTTGGTGCATTTCGGTCATATAGTCAAGAAAATCATCCAGTTTGTCCCTAAACTCCAATGACAAACTATCGGTAATCCGGCTAAAAATATGTTCTCTGGCAGCCTGCCGCTGGGTTACAATTAGACGACGAAGGTGTCATTGGGCGAAAAGAGAACCCCTTCTTGTTTTAAGAACTGCGTTAGGTCGTGTTGAACGCCGACGTAGGTTAAAACCTCCTCGACGATTTCCAACGGCTGCTGCGTGGGCGTCCGGTTGTGCAGGCGAATAAAGGCCAATTGATAACCGAAACCTAAACGTGTATGCGACTCACGACACACATCAATCTTCGCCAGATCATCAGGGCTAAATTTAGCCACTTGGACTAATTCATCATGCGAGAAAGCGGGTGTACTCATAGAAAAACGATCCTTTTATTTTGATTGAATTGCAATATAAATGGTTGAATTATTTTGGGAATATAGATGAAAACAAAAGGGAAAAGGACGTTTTTCTTGCGATATAATTGAGGGGTAGATGAGAGCAATAGGCTACGTTCGTGTAAGTACCGATAAACAGGATGTTGAGAAGCAAAAGCATCTCCTGCTTCAGCATGCCCAGAGTCATCAAGTGCTAATCACGGAATTCATTCAAGCTGAAGTATCTTCCCGGAAAAGTACTCAGGAACGACGTATTGATGAATTGCTGATGAAGCTGACAGAGGGAGACATGCTTCTGGTTGCAGAACTGAGCCGCCTGGGTCGCAACATGTTGCAGACGCTGAATATCATCATTCGTTAAGGTATCAGCCGGAGAATTAATCGGATGGAAAAATCGTCCCCGCTCCAAAACGAGCAAGCCCGTCTTCAAGCCCTGTATCAATACAATATCCTCGACACGCCAGCTGAAAAAGCCTTTGACGATGTGACCTTGCTGGCGGCGCACATCTGTGATACGCCCATCGCCCTCGTCACCCTCATTGACAGCGACCGGCAATGGTTTAAGTCAAAGGTAGGGCTGGACATGAGCGAGACCGCCCGCGACGTGGCTTTCTGCGCCCACGCTATTCTAGAGCCGGATGACGTGTTTGTGGTGCCGGATGCCCTGGCCGACGAACGTTTTGCCGATAACCCGCTGGTCACCGGGGATCCCAACATTCGTTTTTATGCCGGTGCCCCTCTCGTCAACCACGACGGCTACCCGCTGGGAACCTTATGCGTCATTGACCACCAGCCGCGGGTGTTAACCCCGGAACAACTGGCCGCTCTGCGCGCCCTACGGCGAAGTATCATTACTGAACTGGAATTACGGCGCACCGTAAAAACGTTGCAAGAAACCCAGGAAAAGCTGCAAAACGTGACCCACTCCCGGCACCTCGGTCAGATATTGGAACGAATTAATGACGGTTTTGTGGCCCTGGACGCTGACTGGCATTACACCTACGTCAACCAGCGAGCGGCCGAGATGCTGAACCGCCGGCACCCCGCCGACCTGATCGGCAAACACATCTGGACCGAATACCCTGAAGGCGTCGGCCAGCCGTTCCAGCGTGCCTACGAGGAGGCGATGGCCACGCAACGACCGGTTTTGCTGGAAGAATATTATGCTCCCTGGGGTCGCTGGTTTGAAAATCGTATCCACCCTTCGCCAGATGGGCTTTCGGTTTTCTTTTCCGAAATCACCGAGCGTAAGCAGGCAGAGATAGCCCGGCTTGAGGAGCAGGCCCGGTTCCAGTTAGCTGTGCAGGCCGCCAACGTGGGTTTGTGGGATTGGGATTTACGCACCGACAAAGTGCGCTTCTCGCGGGAGTGGAAAGCGCAGATTGGCTATGCTGAGGATGAAATAACGGACGATTTTGCCGAATGGCAAAGCCGCGTCCACCCTGATGACCTGGAAAAAGCCGTAGCGAAGGTGCAAGCTTACCTGGGCGACCCCTGGCCGGACTTCGAGAATGAGTTCCGTTTCCGGCATAAGGATGGTTCTTATCGCTGGATATTGGCCCGCGCGTCACTGCTGTTAGATGACGACGGCCGGCCATACCGTATGCTTGGCTCGCACCTGGACATCACCGAGCGCAAGCGAGCGGAGGAAGCGCTGCGCCTTTCGGAAGCTAAATATGTTGACCTGTACGAAAATGCGCCGGACATGTATGTCAGTGTGGACGCGGCCACAGGCAGCATTGCCCAATGCAACCAGACTTTAGCTCAAATGACCGGCTTTACGAAGGATGAAATCATCGGGCGGAATGTTTTTGACATGTATCATCCGGATTGTATGGATGAAGTTAAAAAAGCATTTCAGCAATTTGTGACTACTGGGGAGGTGCGGGATGCTGAATTACAATTGAGGCGAAAAGACGGCCGTCGGTTAGATGTGAGTTTGAGTGTAACGGCCGTTCGTGATGAAAGCGGCGAAATCCTGCAAAGCCGTTCCATCTGGCGCGACATCGGCCAGCGCAAGCAGACTGAGCGGCTCCTGGCGGCAGAAACTCAGGTGCTGGAAATGATTGCCACAGCCACCCCCCTGCATGACGTGCTGGAAGCGATTGTGCTGAACATTGAGCAATTTTCGCCGGATACTTTGGGGTCGATCCTGCTGCTCGATCCGGAAGTCGAACACGTCCATTATGGCGCTGCACCCCATTTGCCCGATGCCTACAATCGCGCAATCGAAGGGGAAGAAATTGGACCGGCCGCCGGGTCGTGCGGCACCGCAGCCTATCGTGGGGAACCGGTTATTGTCACCGATATCGAGAGCGATCCCTTGTGGGATGATTATCGCCAACTGGCTCGCGCCCATGGGTTACGTGCCTGTTGGTCAACGCCAATCTTCAACAGCGGCGGTAAGGTCGTTGGCACTTTTGCCATGTATTATCGGGAACCGCGCAGCCCCCAGGCCGATGATTTTGAGTTGATCGAACGCGCCACCCGCCTGGCCAGCATTGCCATTGAGCGCAAGCAGGCAGAAGAAACCTTGCGCCAACGCGAGCAAGTTTTGAGTCTTTTCGTTGAATACGCGCCGGCGGCCATTGCCATGTTCGACCGCGATATGAAATATATCGCCACCAGCCGCCAGTACCTGACTGATTACAATTTGGGCGAGCAAAATTTAACCGGCCGTTCCCATTACGAGATATTCCCGGAGATGCCTGAAAGGTGGAAGGCAGTTCACCGGCGCTGCCTGGCGGGTGCGGTTGAAAAATCAGAAGAAGACCCCTTCCCGCGAGCCGATGGGACGGTAGATTGGGTGCGCTGGGAAATTCACCCCTGGTATCAGGTCACCGGCGAAATCGGCGGCATTTTGCTGTTTTCGGAAGTGATCACCGACCGCATACAATCGCGCGAAAGATTGCGCGAAAGTGAAGCCCGTTACCGGCAGCTCCTCGACGTTTCGCCGGTTGGCGTTGCCGTCCATGTGGACGGTAATGTTGTGTTCACCAATCCAGCCGGGGCCAAACTACTGGGTGCGGTGTCACCGGATGAGCTGATCGGCCGGCCCATTACGACCATCATACACCCGGATAATTTGCCGCAGGCCGCGGCGCGCATTCAAAGAATGTTGGCCGGGGAGAAAGGGCTTTATCCCACC
This sequence comes from uncultured Anaerolineaceae bacterium, assembly GCA_937967805.1. Next base: position 3,265 of record CALBTC010000250.1, on the reverse strand, counting down.
GAGGACCGCTATATTCGCCAGGATGGTTCCGTGATTCCGGTGGAGGTAACGGCCGTTCCCCTGACCTACGAAGGCAAGCCCGGGGTTCAGGTTATGGTGACTGATATTTCTGAACGCAAGCGGGCGGAAGAAGCGCTGCGGCAGTTGACTGCTGAATTGGAGGAACGCATAGTCAGGCGCACAGCCGAATTAGCTGTAGCAAAAGAGCGGGCTGAGTCGGCTGACCGGTTGAAGTCTGCATTTCTAGCGACGATGTCACACGAATTACGCACGCCACTCAACTCCATTATTGGCTTCACCGGTATTTTGCTGCAAGAGCTGCCCGGCCAGCTCAACCCGGAACAGGCCAAGCAGTTGGGCATGGTGCAGAGCAGTGCCCGCCACCTGCTGGCCCTGATTAACGATGTGCTGGATATTTCCAAGATTGAGGCCGGCCAGTTGGAAGTGACTTTGGCCCCCTTTGACGTACCCCGGTTGGTGGAAAAGGTGGCTCAAACGTCAAGCGTACTGGCCGAAAAGAAGGGATTGGCGCTGCGGGTAGAGATAGATCCGGCGGTAGGTGAGTTAAATAGCGACCAGCGGCGGGTGGAACAAATATTGATTAACCTGGTTAACAACGCCATCAAGTTTACCGACCAGGGCGAGGTGGGAATAACATGTTGGGTGGAGAACGGCCGTTTCCTCACCCGCATTACAGACACCGGCATCGGCATCAAACAAAAAGATATGGACAACCTCTTCCAACCGTTCCGCCAGATTGAAACCGGACTAGATCGCAAAGTAGAAGGTACCGGTATGGGATTGTCAATTTGCCAGAAATTGGTAGAACTGCTGCACGGTAAGATTAGCGTAGAGAGTGAATGGGGTGCGGGAAGTGCCTTTACCATTGCTCTACCGTTGTAAAATGGTAAAGGTGACGCAGCTATATCGTTACAAGGTGACCAGCACTTCTGCAAATAACTGACGCCAGGAGAAGCAAATGAAAACGAAAATTCTTGTGATTGAAGACAATGCGCAAAACCGCTACCTGGTGACCTATCTCCTGGAAGCCAACGGATACGAAGTATTTGCAGCAAAAGACGGCCGTGAAGGGATCGGCCTGGCCGGCCGGTTGGTTCAGGAGATTATTTTATTGGACATCCAAATTCCGGGCATGGATGGCTAACTGCTGTCCCAAACGCTGCAACAAATTCCAGCGCTGGACGGCGTGCCTATTGTGGCTGTGACCTCTTACGCCATGGTAGGCGACCGGGAGCGCGTCCTGGCCGCCGGCTGTACCGGCTACATCGAGAAGCCCATTAACCCGGATACGTTTATTAGCGAGATTGAGAAATACCTTCAATTTGATGAGGCGTGGAGTTAATAAAAGTAATCATGTTCAGCATTTTAGTAGTTGATGACCGTCAACAAGACCTTTACCTGTTAAGAACACTTTTACAGGGTAACGGATTCCGGGTAGAGACAGCAACCAATGGGCAAGAAGCTTTGGTTATTGCCAGAAAAGCTCCACCAGATTTAATTATTTCTGATATTTTAATGCCGGTGATGGATGGCTTCACCCTATGTCGCGAATGGATGAAAGATGCCCAATTACAGACGATTCCTTTCATTTTCTATAGCGCTACCTATACTGAAGTCAAAGATGCCGAATTAGCAGCCCAGCTGGGAGCAGCTCGTTTCATTGTCAAACCGGCTGAGCCCGACACGTTCATTGATGCCCTGCGCACAGTGATTAATGAATTTGAAATGGGTCAGATCCCTCCCCCTCCTGCCTTTCTTGAAGAGGAAGATTCAGTGTTTCTCAAGCTGTATAATGAGCGGCTGGTCAAACGGTTGGAGCATAAAATGACACAGCTTGACGAGGCTTACCACCGGCTGGCTACGCTTTATCGCGCCAGTACTGGCTTGGCCGTTACCAAACCATTAAACCAACTTCTATCTTATGTACTGCATACCATTGTAGAGGCAATGGGCTACGATCGTGCCAATTACTTTGCCTTTGAGCCGGATGCAGAGGAATTTTATTTGGTAGATTCGGTCGGCTTTTCCCAGGAACTGCATTCGTTGATTCAACGAGAACTGGTTTTGCGTATGGGCGCGGAACGGGGCTTGGTGGGCTTGGTCGGACAAACTCGCCAATATCTCATCGTTGATGATACGCAAGAGGAGCCGCGTTGGATCACCCTCGATGGCACAGTCCGGTCAGCCCTTTTCATGCCTGTGCTTTACAAAGATTCACTCCTGGGCGTAGCCTGTATTCTCAGCACCAAGCCCAATGCCTTTTCCAAACAAGATGCACAAGTTGCCATGACCCTGGCCAATAACGTGGCTATCGCCATCGATAACGCCCAGCTGTACGAGGCGCAGCAGCGATATGCGGGGCAGTTAGAAGCAGAAGTAGCGGCGCGCACGGCCGAATTGCAGGTGGCGCTGGAACAGGCTCAGACAGCCGATAAGATGAAGTCCCGCTTCGTGAGCAACATGAATCACGAACTGCGCACGCCGCTAACCGTTATTAAACTTTATTTGAGCTTGTTGGATCATGGCCGGCCAGATAATTGGGAGCGTTACGTAGGCGTCCTCAAACGGGAAACGGAGCGGCTGCAAATAATGGTCGAGGAAGTATTGGACCTTTCCCGGCTGGACCTGGGCCGGACGACCGTTGAATTGGAGCCGGTTGATCTGAACTACTTGATTGGCGGCTTGATAACGGATCGCGGAGAGCTGGCAGCGACCAAGGGGTTGACGCTGGATTTTGAGCCGGGGACTGGTCTGCCCCTTGTTCTGGCCGATCAACGTCTTCTTTTTCAGGTGCTGACCAATCTTTTAGCCAATGCAATTAATTATACACATTCAGGTGGTATTACAATGTGTACAGCAACGGCCGTAGCCGACGCTCAGACCTGGGTAACCGCCAGTATCACCGACACTGGACCGGGTATCTCGGATGAGGACAAAGCTCACCTTTTTGATCGATTTTACCGGGGAGAAGCAGGTCAGGAGAGCAGTGCTCCGGGGACCGGTTTAGGTTTAGCCATCTGTCGCGAGATCATGAACCGGCATGGCGGGCAAATTTCCGTGGAAAGCGCCGTGAACGAAGGCAGCACATTCACTATCTGGCTGCAACCGGAAGTAACCACTCATTAATTGAGTTGAAAATAGAAAAAGTCTTCATTCATTTGGAAAAGTTGGGCTACCGGTAACTAATAGCTCATTTGCCAGGCTACGTGAACCAGGGCCATGACGATAATGCTGCTGTCTTGAT
>CALBTC010000249.1 GCA_937967805.1 uncultured Anaerolineaceae bacterium | reverse complement strand
TCTTCAATCATGCCCAGGGTTTGCTGCAAATCAATAATGTGGATGCCGTTTCGCTCCGTAAAGATGTATGGTTTCATCTTTGGATTCCAACGACGAGTTCTGTGTCCGAAATGCACGCCAGTTTCCAGCAGTGCTTTCATTGAAACAACGGCCATATGAAGTATTCTCCTTTGTTTGTTTTATCGCGCACCGTTAAAAGATTTCAGCACGCGCGTCCACACCGTTCAACCAGCCAAAAACTTGCATGGCCAACAAATGCGTGCAGCCGCCTGAAGAACTAACGGGCGCTGCGGCAAATGAATGCAAGCACATTTTGCCTGTCCGGGTGTGTGTTTGATGGTAAATGATTCTTTTGGGAATCTTTTAATTTTGCCGGCAACGGGTTGCGGGCAACGAAAGATTATAACGAAAGTGAATTTATGCGCAAACTAAAGACCTGACAGGTTTCCTTTGCATAAAAAACCTGTCAGGTCTGCGGCTTCGCAAGATGGATGCTAGGCAGGAGCAGGAACGGCCGTAAATTGTTTGGCCGCCTCTCTCAGTTTCTCCGCCCGATCCGTGTTTTCCCACGGCGCTTCAATATCATCCCGACCAAAATGGCCGTAAGCGGCCGTTTTGCGGAAAATCGGCCGGCGCAAATTTAGATCACGAATAATAGCGCCAGGACGCAAATCAAAATGATCTTCTATCAGGGTCACCAGCTGATCAGAAGAAAATTCACTGGTGTCGAATGTTTCTACACTGATGCTCACCGGTTCAGCCACGCCAATGGCGTAAGCAAGCTGCACCTCGCACCGCTCTGCCAGACCGGCGGCTACCAGGTTCTTGGCCACCCAGCGGGCGGCATAGGCCGCGCTGCGGTCCACCTTGGTGCAATCCTTGCCGCTGAAAGCGCCACCACCGTGCCGCCCCATGCCGCCATAGGTGTCCACAATGATCTTGCGACCGGTAACGCCGGCGTCGCCCATGGGACCACCCACCACAAAGCGCCCCGTCGGATTTACAAAAATACGCAGATTGTCATCGACCAGTTCGGCCGGCAAAACCGGTTTAATGACATGCTCGATAACGCCGGCACGAATTGTCTCATTGTCCACGTCCGGGGTGTGCTGTGTGCTGATGAGCACCGCATCAATCCGCTTAGGCTTACCGTAGCTGTACTCGATGGTCACCTGAGACTTGCCATCGGGCCGTACCCAGGGGAGCGTCCCGTTGCGACGCACTTCGCTTAACTTTTTGGTAAGCAAATGAGCCAGATGGATGGGCAGGGGCATAAGCGTTTCCGTTTCGTTGCAGGCATAGCCAAACATCATCCCCTGGTCGCCGGCACCCAGTTTCTCGACTTCAGCCTCAGATACGCCGTTGTTGCGATACTCTAGCGCCCGGTCCACACCCTGAGCAATGTCCGGGCTCTGGCTGGCAATGGCTGACTGCACGCCACAGGTATTGCCATCAAACCCTTTATCGCTGCTGTCGAAGCCAATGTCCACGATAACCTGGCGTACCAGCTTATCGAAATCGACAAAAGCGGTGGTGCTAATTTCGCCCAGCAGCAAAACGAAGCCGGTTTTAACGGCCGTCTCGCAGGCCACGCGGGCGCTGGGGTCTTGCTCTAGCAATGCATCTAAAACAGCGTCACTAATCTGGTCGCACATCTTGTCTGGATGTCCTTCGGTTACCGATTCCGAAGTAAACAACAGGCTGGGTGCATTCATGAATGTTGTCATCTACTGTACCTCCAATGGTCAGTATCCATTCGCAAAATAGGCTTTGCCTGGGATTTGGCGAATGGGCTTAAAGCAGCCGTTTGGTTCCAAATTGCATGATTAATTCCGAACGGTTACTCAGTTGTGAACGAATAAAAAAAGCCTCTTGGCAAGCAAGAGGCTGGCATAATCTGCAATTACCTCTTATCTTTCAGCCTGGGCTGACGGATTTAGCACCTTCCCACTATTTGGGGGTTGCTGCAGCTTCAACGGGCCGATCCCTCTGCTGCTCCTGATAAGATTGTGAATGATTGAAACTGTTATTACATCAATAACAGTAGAATGAGTATAGCTAAAGGGAAAAAAGTGTCAAGCGAAAAATAAATGCAATTACAACCAGTTTTCCGGCGGTTCCGGCATGCCCAAAATATTGTAGCCGGCATCAACGTAAATCACCTCGCCCGTCACGCCGCTGCTCAAATCGCTGCAAAGCCAGAGGGCCGTCTTGCCAACCTCCTCTTGGGTCACGTTACGACGCAGCGGGGCGCGCTCTTCGGTATATTTGAGGATTTTGCGGAAACCGGCAATGCCCGCCGCCGACAACGTTTTAATGGGGCCGGCTGAAATGGCGTTAACGCGGATATTTTGCGGGCCTAAATCGGCCGCCAGATAGCGGGTGCTGGCCTCTAAAGCCGCTTTGGCTACGCCCATAACGTTGTAGTGGGGCACCGCTTTCTCGGCGCCATAATACGTCAGGCAGATGATGCTGCCGCCGTCTTTCATGAGGGGAACGGCCGCTCGCGTCAGCGCTACCAGGCTATACACACTCACATCCATTGCCAACTGAAACCCATCCCGGCTGGTATCGACGTAGCTGCCGGTTAAATCTTCCCGCTTGGCATGGGCAATGGCGTGAACCAGGAAGTCGATCTGGCCAAAATGGTCACCCGCTTTTCTGAAAACGCCGGCAATCTCTTCATCGTTTTCGATGTTGCACTCTTCGACGAACTCCACGCCAAGCTCTTCGGCCAACGGCCGGACCCGGCGCTCCAACTGCTCAAAGCCATAGCTAAAGCCCAGCTCACAGCCCTGTTCATGCAGCGCCTGGGCAATGCCCCAGGCAATCGAGTTTTTGTTGGCAATGCCAAAAATGAGCGCTTTTTTCCCTTCAAGTAACTTCATATTCTCTCCTTCTACTTAGTCCACAGATGACACAGATTTCGCAGATGGGTTTTTATAATCTGTGTCATCTGTGAAATCTGCGGATAATTATTTAAAATCGGTTGCTATTTGGAGACAAACGGATTGTCTGCCAGCCAGTAGCGCCAGGGGATGGAATACCACGGTTCCGGCGTTTTGCCCAGGCCGATGCGTGGCCCGACGGCAATCCGGCTTTGGGGCACAGCGGGTGCCTCTTCAATCCATATAACCCCGTCCCGCCGGCAAAGGTTTTGCCCATTATGAGATTTGTCGATGGCCAGGGCCTGGGTGAGCTTGGCGGGACCGTTGGTGAGTTGGGCTAACGGCCGTTCCCCACGATGTTCACGCATCTGCTCGATGCCGTCTACCGGCTCCAGGGCGCGCACCAGCACGGCATTGGGCTGCCCGGCCTGACCGGTGACGACGTTGAACATCCAGTGGATGCCATAGGTGAAGTAGACATAAGCAAAACCGGCCGGACCAAACATGACGGCCGTTCGCGGCGT
>CALBTC010000248.1 GCA_937967805.1 uncultured Anaerolineaceae bacterium | reverse complement strand
CAAAGCCCAGGCTGTCGGCCAGCGGCCGATCATTAATCTTCACCACCACCCCATCAACCTCATAGTTAATCTGGTTCCGCTTGTCGATCCACGCTTCGTAAACATTGGCCACGGCTTCGATGTTGGCACAATACTGACTATCCGAAGAAACGGGGAATCCCAACTGGCGCAGATAATCCAGACGCTCCCATTGTTTGTCCGGCACGTCTACACCGTCCCAGGCGATGAGATCGTAGCAAAAGAGGGTAAGCGGCCGTCCGGCGGTAATCTTGGGGTCCAACTGGCGCAGCGAACCGGAAGCGGCGTTGCGCGGATTCATGTACACCTGCTTTTCCTCAGCCCGCTGTCGTTCGTTAAACTGCTCAAATTTATCCAGGGGAAAAAATACTTCGCCGCGCACCACCAAGTAAGGCGGCGCAGGCAGATCGCTTTTGGGATCGACGGGGATGCGCTGGGGAACGGCCGTAATCGTCCGTAAATTCTGGGTAATATCTTCGCCCACTTCACCGTTGCCGCGGGTGGCTCCCTGGGTGAAACGGCCGTTTTCGTACGTCAACACCACCGTCAAACCGTCCAGCTTGGGCTCCGCTACGTAATCCAGCTTCATCTCCGGGTCCGGCAGATAACGGCCGATGCGCTGCCGCCAGGCGTACAAATCTTCAGCATTGAAGGCGTTGGACAGACTCAATATTGGGGCAGGATGCTGCACCTTTTGAAAGGTGTCCAGCGGCTCAGCCCCGGCGCGCTGCGTGGGCGAATCGGGCGTTACCAACTCCGGATTTTCTCGTTCCAGTGCCAGCAGTTCTTGATACAATGCGTCGTATTCGGCATCGCTGATGACGGGGCTGTCCAGCACATGGTAACGGTATAGGTGATAATTTATTTCGTCGTGTAGTTGGGCAATTCGTTCCTGAGGTGTCATGCGCCAAGTTTACTCGCGGTGCCGCCAATTGGGTAGTAAAATCGTCTGAAAACCAAAGAATTAAAAATAGAACGCTGATTTGCCTGATTTCCAAGATCAGGTAAATCAGCATCCCATTCACAGGAGATTGCAATGAAAGCGGCCGTTTATCAAGCATTCCAGCAACCAATTACCATTCAAACTGTGCCTGACCCTACCCCCACCCCCGATGGTGTGGTGCTGGAAGTGAAAGCCACCGGGCTCTGCCGCAGCGATTGGCACGGCTGGATGGGCCATGATACCGATATTATCTTGCCCCATGTGCCGGGGCACGAGCTGGCCGGCGTGGTTGCTGCCGTGGGTAAAGAGGTGCGCAACTGGCAGGTTGGCGACCGGGTGACGCTGCCCTTTGCGTGCGGCTGCGGCCGCTGCCCGCAATGCCTCTCCGGCAACCACCAGGTGTGCGATTTTCAGTTTCAACCCGGCTTCACCCATTGGGGCTCATTTGCTGAGTACGTCGCCATCCAATACGCTGACGTGAATTTGGTGCGCCTGCCGGAGTCAATTGATTTTGAAACGGCCGCATCCCTCGGCTGTCGTTTTGTGACCTCATTTCGGGCCATTGTGGACCAGGGCGAGGTGCGTGCCGGGCAGTGGGTGGCCGTGCACGGCTGCGGTGGCGTGGGCCTCTCCGCCATTATGATTGCTGTCGCTTTAGGCGCCAACGTCATCGCCATCGACATCAATGACGACAAGCTGGCGCTCGCTCACCAGTTGGGAGCTGTGGCCACGGTCAACGCCACCCAAACGCCAAAAGTGATCAAGGAAGTCAAAATCATCACCGACGGCGGCGCGCATCTCTCAATTGATGCGTTGGGCAGCCCGACCACCTGCTTCAACTCCATCGCCAATCTGCGCAAACGGGGTCGGCATGTGCAAATTGGCTTGATGCTGGGCGACCACAGCACGCCGGCCATCCCCATGAGCAAGGTGATTGCTTATGAACTGGAAATTTACGGCAGCCACGGCATGCAGGCCCACAACTACCCCGCCCTGCTGCGCATGATCGAAGCGGGCAAGCTCCAGCCGCAAAAGCTCATCGGCCAAACTATCAGTTTGAAAGAAGTCACCATTGCCCTGCCCGCAATGGATCAGTTTCCCGGTCTGGGCATCACCGTCATCAATCAGTTTGCTTAATTTTTCTCTTCACTGCAAACCTGCAAAAAATCGTAAATCAATCGCCAGAAAAGCAAAGTTTGTTATAATCCTGGTCGCCGGTAGCAGAAAAGGGCACCCTGCCCCTACCCGGCGGCGCTCTTAGCGCAACCAAAACTGCGGGACCCCAAGCCCGCCAATAATTAACGAACAGCATAGAAATCAAGATGACAGTTCAAAACCTGTCATCTTTTTGCGTGTTGTCGGAAGGATATTTATGACTGCATTAACGCAAAGACAAGAGAAGCAGAAGCATGAGACGGCGCGGGCAGTGGCTACGGCCGTTCCTGCTGCGGCCGTTATCGTCGTAGCCGCATACACCGGGGCCCAAATGCTGGCCGACATCACCAGCCTGAAGATTGGCCTGGTGGCCGGCTACGCCGTAGACATGGGCACTTTCATCTATCCCATCACCTTCACCCTGCGTGACATGGTGCACAAGCTGCTGGGCAAGCGCAACGCCCAGGCGCTAATTATTACGGCCGCAGTACTTAACCTGTTCATGGACGCCTACCTGGCCTAGCACGCCGGCGTCCACAGCGATCCTTCCTG
>CALBTC010000247.1 GCA_937967805.1 uncultured Anaerolineaceae bacterium | reverse complement strand
TCAAAAAATTAGCGTTTGGCGGTTTGGTTGGTTTGTTGTTGACGGTGGCGTTAACGGCCGTTCACTTTCTCGCCGCACAACTGATTGGCACTTCCTTTATCCCCTACGACTTTTTCAACTGGATGACCCGCGTTCTGCCCGGCGATCTCATCACCTTTGGCATCGACGCAATGATCGACACGCTGCTGGTGCTGGGGTTAAGCGTGGTGGATCTGGCCAAAACGGCCGAACGCGCGTCGGCCGTTTTGCAATTTGTGGGCATTGTAGTGGTTTTGGGCGCAGTCGTTTTTGTCGTTTGGGACCGGCTCAAGCTGGGCCGTCCGCGCATTGCCGGCCTAATTGTGGGGGCCATGGTTGGCTTGCCCTTGCTCATCATCAGCCGCTCCGTGGCCCAGCCAGATGTTTCGCCCCTGCTCAACGGATTGTGGCTGCTGGCCGGCTTCCTGGTTTGGGGCTGGTTTTTGGGCGTGGCGTACGGCCGTCTCTATCCCACCGAAATTGAAGTTGAACCAGAAGCCGCTTCGGTTAGCGATGTGCAAGTCATTGATCGGCGTCGCTTCTTAGTGCAGTTGGGGGCAAGTACGGCCGTGCTCACCGTTGCCGGCACTGGCATTGGCGCCACCCTGGCCCGCGCCGAGCGCGCCCGCATTTCTGCCGGTGGCGCCAGCATTGCCTCAGGGGATATGGTTTTTCCCAACGCCAATGATCCCGTAATGCCCGTGCCGGGTACCCGGCCAGAATATACGCCTGTCTCTGAGCATTACCAGGTGTTCCTGCAAACTGAACCTACCATCATTGAAGAAGAAGCGTGGCAGTTGCCCATTACCGGCATGGTTGATAACCCACGCATGTTCACCCTGCAGCAGTTCCGCGACGAGTTTGAATCGTTCGACCAGTTTGTCACCCTCACCTGCATCTCCGGCCGCGTCGGTACCGGATTGATCAGCACCACCAAATGGACCGGCGCCAGCGCCCAGGACGTGCTGGAAGCTGTCGGCGTCCAGCCGGAAGCCAAATACCTGTTCATCACCTCTGGCGACGGCTTTTATGAATCGGTTGATTTGGAGCTGATTCGCAACGACCGGCGCATCATGTTCTGCTACGCCTGGGACGGCAAGCTGCTGCCCAAAGATCACGGCTTCCCGCTGCGCATCTGGATTCCCGACCGGTACGGCATGAAGCAGCCCAAATGGATCACCGGCATTGAAGTGACCGATCAATACCAGCAAGGCTACTGGGTCGAGCGCAACTGGGACGAAGTAGCCCGCGTCAAGGCCACCTCCGTGATTGACACAGTGGCCGTAGACAACGTTGGCGCCGTCGATGGCCGGCAGGTGATTCCGGTCGGCGGCATTGCCTACGCTGGAGCGCGCGGCATCGGTGGTGTGGAGGTGCGCGTGGATGGCGGTGAGTGGCAGCCGGCTCAACTGCGGACTCCGCTTTCAGAAACCACCTGGGTGATCTGGCGCTACGAATGGCCCTTCAGCGAAGGCGACCATCTCTTTGAAGTGCGCTGCACCGAAGCTGACGGCACGCCGCAAATTGAAGAAGCGCAAGACGCCCGTCCTGATGGCTCATCGGGCATTCACAGCTACGAGGCGACGGTATAATCATGAATAAAAATAGCAAACTGATCATTGGGATTTTGGTTGTGGCCATAATTTTGGCCGCGGGCTGGTATTTGGCCTCGCCGCTATTTATCAACAACGCCGTGGATGAAGCGTTTCCCTTTGAGGTGCCGGATGCCACGACGTTGGCCAACATGGATGGTGACGAGATGGCCGCCCTGGAAGCTGAGTTTATGGATGCCGTTCCCGACGAGGCCACGGTCGCCAATCTGTCTGATGAAGATCGGGAGGCAGTGACTGCTGAGGTGATGGAAGCGGCCGCTGCCGTGATGGCTGACAAGGCGATGAACGACGCCATGCCGGCGGCCGAATGGGTCACGGCCGTTTCCGGTACATTTGTCGGCGCAGATAATTTTCATGAAGGGGAAGGTACGGCCGTTGTCCTACAACAAGGCGACCAGCGGGTGCTGCGTTTTGAAGATTTTCGCGTCACCAATGGCCCAGACCTGCACGTCATTCTCAGCAAAAGTGCCGATCCCATCGGCAGCGGCGACCTGGGCGATGATTATATTGATCTCGGCTCCTTGAAAGGCAACGTGGGCAACCAAAACTATGAACTTCCCACTGACCTTGACTTAAGCGAATATCAAAGCGTGGTGATTTACTGCCAACCGTTCCATGTTATCTTTGCTTCTGCCTCATTAAGCTCCACCGGAGGCTGAAAACCAGACCGATTTGTGGATTAAGAATTTATCAGGCACAGAAAATCAACCTGTTACTCTCGCCCCACGCCTTTGCGGGGGCAGGCTGGCGGGAGGCCAGGTATGTGGATTCCCGCCTTCACGGGAATGACACATAATAATTTGCAAATCTGCCGGTATAATACATTGGCTTCAGGTAGCTGCCCGAAGCCATTTTGTTTGCCTGGGAGAAAGATGCTGCGCTTGTCTCAAAAAAGGTTATTCCTGTTCAGCGGGCTGGCCGTGATGCTGCTGGCGGGCTGGCTTTATTGGCCTGCGCTGCAACTACCGCTAATTTACGACACGCTGCTGCACATTCGCATTGCCGGCGGATTGAACTTTACTTCGGTCTGGCTGCCCACCGAGGCGTTTGGCTTTTACCGGCCGATGACGTTTTTTCCCATGTTGGTGATCGACCAACTGTTCGATGGCTATCCGGCGTGGCTGCTGCACGGCAACAACGTGGTGCAGCATGCGGTCAATGCCGGCCTGCTGGCCTGGCTGAGCTGGCGGCTGTGGCCCAACTGGCAGCGCGCGGCAGCGGCCGGCGCCATTTTTGCCGTCATCCCCTTTTCTTACCAGGCGGTGACCGTTTATGGCCACAATGTGCATCCGGCGATGACGGGATTGGTGCTGTTGGGGCTGCACGGGTATCTGACGGCCGTATCCCATCCCAACCCGCGCAAATGGTGGGCCGTCACCTGGGGTTTGTTTGTGGTCATGGCACTAACGCACGAGACCGTGGTACTTTTTGGTGGCTTTGCTGCGTTGGTCCATCTCAACCATCGGCCAGAAGTGCTCAAACAATGGTTAGGTAACCTACGCCAAAGGAAGTGGCGGGCACTGCTGCGACTGCCTTGGCTTCACTTTATCCTGGCCGGTTTGCTCTATCTGATCATCTACCAATTTTTGCCCATCAGCCGCGCGCCGCAGGTGGCGGTGACCGGCACCAGCCTTTGGCTTAACTTTTTGTATTTGCTGCAAGCGGCCGTTTTCCCCCTGGCCTGGTTTGCCCATTTGCTGCCCAACGTGAGCGGCGTGGTGGTGATGCTGGTTAGCGGCGTGGTGGTTGTCGGTGCCACCGGCTGGCTGGCCTGGCGGCGACCGGACTGGCGCAAGCCGCTGCTGTTGGCCTGGGGCTGGTGGGCCGGGGCCAGCGTACTGCTTGGGCTCACGTTGGCCACAGAATATTTGCTACGCGGCCCGCGACTGTTGTATTTGGGCGGCGTCGGCGTGGCGCTGCTGTGGGCGCTTTTGCTGGATGGCGTCTGGTCTGGGCGTGGACAAATGGGCGGTTCGGTGCGGGCGGTGGCGGGAACGGCCGTACTCGGCTTCATCCTCCTCACCAGCGGCCAATTTGTGCAAACCAAGCTCGATGAATACGAGCTGCTTACCCAACCCGTACTCGTCATGCAAGAAGCGCCGCTCCCTCCCCAGGCTGAAATTGTGCTGGTTAATTTGCCGCAGTGGTTAGATATGCCGCCCAACACGTACGCCGTCGGCGTGGAATTTGTGACGATGTTGGGCGATTATCTATTTGTGGGGGAGTTAACCTCGGCCAATTTGCCGGGAGAACATGACGTGTGGGCGGTGAGCCTGCCGGAGCTGCAAAGCAGCCAACCGTATGCCTACGGAATTCATGATCAGCACGAATGGCCGGCCACGTTCAACAACCGGCCGCGCCACTTTTTTATCACCTATTTTTTGCCGGAGGGGCCGCAAACGCGGCACACAGGCTATGTGCTGCCGGGAATGGCCCAACCACCGGGTGCATCGTCGAATCCCGTTGCCCAGTTTGGTGCCTACAATCTCACCGAAGCGGCCGCAGAAGCGTGCGACGGCGTGGTCGCCGTCTCGTCGCGCTGGCTGCCTGGCGATGCGAACATTCCCGATACGACCTCAATTTTTGTGCAGGTGCTGGATGCAAACGGCCGTCTCCTCACCCAGGCAGATGGGCCACCATTGGGCATACGTCCCGTCTTGCTGGCCGCCTCACCGGATGACCTTTTAGTAGATTTGCGGGAGATGAAACTGGCTGCTGGCGAAACGGCCGTGCCCCACACCGTTCTGGTAGGCGTGTATGATTTTACCAGCGGCGCACGCCGCCCGGCCAGCGATGCCGCCGGCCAGCCGCTGCCCGATGACGCCTGGCGTTTTCCTATTGGCACCTGTCCCTGAATGTTCAGACTGACATGAGCGCAAGCTCAACACCATGAATGCAAATGCACGGCATGTTACAATCAAAAAGGAGACCGTTTTTTAGTTTATTAGGAGGTAAGCATGTTGGATCAATTGCAGGCTCGGGTTTGGGATTGGTTCAAGGGTGGGGATGCCGCAGAAGGGGATAGCAAGTTTGGCACGTTCCCCGGCGTATTTACGCCCACGGTTTTAACCATCCTGGGTGCCATCATGTACCTGAGATTGGGGCAGGTGGTGGGCAATGCTGGATTTTTGGGGGCTGTCCTCATCATCTTGCTGTCTCATGTGATAACCGTGTCTACCGGTCTGGCTGTGTCTTCGGTTGTCACCAATACGCGCGTGGGCGCCGGGGGCGCGTTTGCCATCATCTCACAATCCTTGGGGCTGGAGGTTGGCGGCAGCGTAGGCATTCCGCTTTTTATTGCCCAAGGTATTTCGGTGGCGCTTTACGTGCTGGCCTTTGCCGAAGCGTGGCTGCGGATTTTTCCTACCCACTCCATTTTGTTGGTATCGTTGCTTACCTTTATCGTGGTGTTTGGTATTGCCTATGTGAGCGCCCAATTTGCAGCGCGGATCCAGTATCTTATTTTGGGCATTGTGGGGCTGTCGTTATTTTCCATTTTTCTGGGCAGTTTTCCTATTGCCGGGCGCGAAGGTTTGACGGAAACGGCCGTTCTCTGGGGCAGTTTTAGAGATTGGAGCTTTTGGGAAGCGTTTGCCATCTTCTTCCCCGCCGTTACCGGAATCATGGTAGGGATTAGCTTAAGTGGCTCCCTGCGCAAACCGCGCCGCAGCATCCCCCTGGGAACGATGAGTGCGATTGGTTTGACGCTTGTCGTCTACCTTTTGTTAACTTACTGGCTCTCTCGTGCCGCAACGGTTGATGAATTACTGACAAACAGCACCATCCTGGT
>CALBTC010000246.1 GCA_937967805.1 uncultured Anaerolineaceae bacterium | reverse complement strand
TTTTTATTTTGCTGTCGATTGAAATTATGCTCAACGCGGCCGGGCTGGCCTTTGTGGTGGCCGGGGCACGCTGGGGCGCGGCCGATGGACAGGTGATGTTTATTTTTATTTTGGCCATGGCTGCCGCCGAGGTGTCGGTGGGGCTGGCACTGGTCTTGCAGCTTTACAACCGCTTTAAGACGGTGGATGTGGATGCGGCGAGTGAGTTGAAAGGGTGATCGGTAAACGGTAATCCGTTATCGGTGAAGTTAGTTTTCACTACCGATTACCGACCACCGATTACCGATTACGGAGAAGTATGAGTGCAATTGATCTTTTTGCAATAAGTCCGCTGTTGGTATTGGCGGCTACGGCCGTTATCGTGATGCTGGCGGCGGCGTTTGGGCGGCGGTCTGGGGTGACGGCCGTTTTGACCCTGGCTGGTCTGGCCGGGGCATTTTTGACCCTGCCGGTTGTCTGGCCGCAACTGCCACGACAGGTGACGCCGCTGTTGGTGGTGGATGGGTATGCCGTTTTTTACCTGGGCTTGCTGCTGGTCACCAGCTTTGTGATTGCCGTCCAGGGACACAGCTATTTGCAGACTATGCACATCAATGCCAATGCGTTTTATATTTTGCTGCTGTTGGCGGTGTTGGGCACGGCCGTATTAGTCACCAGCAGCCATTTTGCCAGCTTCTTTTTAGGGCTGGAAACGCTCAGCATTTCGCTGTACGGCCTCATTGCCTACACCCGCTCGCAAAAAGAGCGGGTGGAAGCCGGCCTGAAATATTTAATATTGGCGGGCACCACGGCCGCATTTTTGCTCTTTGGCATGGCCCTGATTTACGCTGAACTGGGCACCATGCAGCTTACCGAGATTGGCTCCGAAATTGCGGCCGTAACGCGCAGCCTTATTTTTGTGTTTGGCGTGGGGCTGCTGCTGGTGGGCATTGCCTTTAAGCTGGCGCTGGTGCCGTTCCATTTGTGGACGCCGGACGTCTACCAGGGCGCACCGGCGCCGGTAACCGGTTTTGTGGCCACCGTGTCCAAGGGCGGCATGTTTGTGCTGCTGCTGCGTTATTTTAATGAATGGGGCTTGTTGGCAGACGGCCGTATCAGCGGCATCTTCACCATCATTGCCATTGCCTCGATGCTGGTGGGCAATTTGCTGGCCGTACGCCAGGACAATGTCAAGCGCATCCTGGCCTACTCTTCGATTGCCCACCTAGGCTATCTGCTCATTCCTTTTGTGGCGTTTAATGACCAGACAATGCAGGCGACGGCCTTTTATCTGGTGGCGTATTTTTTAACGACGCTGTGCGCCTTTGGTGTGGTGGCGCTGTTGTCTGAACCGCAGGCAGAGCGAGAAGATTTGCAGGAATATGCGGGGTTGCTTTGGCAACGGCCGTATCTCTCCTTCATCTTCATGCTGGCCTTACTGTCCCTGGCCGGGCTGCCGCCACTGGCCGGGCTGGTGGGCAAGATTTACCTGGTTTCGGCCGGGCTGTCGTCCCAACTTTGGTGGCTGCTGGGAGCATTGGTGCTGGGCAGTGTGATTGGTGTTTATTACTATGCACGCGTCATTGTGGTGATGGTGCGGCGGGTTGAAGTTGAGCAAGAAACAGCCGGTTCCTCTCTTTACCAAACACCTGCCAGGTTGGTTTTGCTGATATTGGCGCTGCTGCTGGTCGGTTTGGGTCTCTATCCCACGCCGCTCATTCAATGGCTGACGACGATTTTGGCAGGTGTGTCCTGATGGGAGTGAATCATGTCTTTACAACAAGAAAAAGAACAGAATGGCGTTCTGGTAGCTTACACAGAATTGTGCCACAGCTATAACGCCATTCGCCAGTTCCGGGCCAGGCTGCTGGGCCTGCTGCCGCTGGCTTCGGCCGGTGGCGTCTTCCTGTTTTTGCGCCGCGAAACGGAGCCGGCCTTTGCCCCCGGTACGCTCATTCTGGTAGGTGTCTTGGGCTGCCTCATGACAGCCGGATTGTACCTGTACGAGCGGCACAACATGGCCCGGTGCCATGGACTCATTCAAATTGGCGCCCGGTGGGAAGCAAAGCGGCTGCACCTGAAAAACGGCCAGTTCATGATGCGGGTGAATAATCAGCCAGACGGCACCATTGCGGGCGGGTCGCAGTATCAGTTGGCGGCTGCCTTGATTTATGGTGCCGTGGCGCTGGGCTGGCTCTATTTGGTCGTGAGCGGCATTCTCCAGGCAGCCGCCGGGATGTGATGGGATCTTCTCGGACCGGTGCTGCTCTAGCTGGATTGCTGTTTTCGTTTCATGCTTATGTAAAGCAGAAGCATTCCTGCCAGAACAAGGATGACGCTCACAAAATACCAGTTGGCCAGACCATTTTTAAAATCTTCGCGGCGAATAATGGCCGCAATCACCACCAGCAGATGCCACAGCCCGATACTTTGCAGGCCAACTTTCCAGGCGCTCCAGCGACTATCTCGCGCAATAACAATGCCGCCAACGCCCAAAAGGGCAAACCAGCCACTCATGATGTGAGCCGTCAGCGGGCTTAGCGTCCACGGCCAAATAGCGATCAGCCAGGCGGCGTTGATGAAGCCGCCAATGGCAAAAAGCAGCAGGACAATGCCCAGTGACAGGAGTGCCCAACGCGCCAATTGGGGAACGGCCGTATCCCTTGCTTCGGGTGTCCCAGGGTCGGCAGACCGGTTTAGCAGCCAGACCAGGGGTACCAGCACGGGGGTAACAACGTAAAGCCCCAGCCACAAGATGAAGGGAAAGTGGGACGGGTCAAAGATATCCCAATGCAGAATGGTGGCCAGCAGCATGGCGATAGTGAAGGTGGTCACCGGCCAAAAGCCGGGAGCCACCCGGTGCCAGCGCTTGCCCAAAATGGCGTTGACGAAGAGCCAGGCACCACCGATATAGCCTGCTCCCATAAACATAGCCGTTATGGGTGGATTGATTGCCCAGGCGAAATGCTCCCCAGACTGCTCCGGGAAAAAGTACAAAATGAGAAATGCCAGGGCCAGAAACGGCACGACAACCGTTGCCACGATGCGGGTAAACGGCCGTATTTGGTCATCATGATTGTGCGCCTGTTTGTGCATGAATTTGTTAAGCCCCCTTGCGTTATTCAATTTATGTTTATGATCCCAAAATATATGGGATCGTGTTTCTCTGCAAGTTTTAGGGGGTACTTCCAGATAATTGCTTCTTTGGAACTTACATCATCATGATGAAGCCCGAAGAATGTATGTGCCTGTTTTCTATCGCCGGTTTATATCGTGATATATTGCCTTTCCCCATCTCCTTGAGAATATAGGTACACGCTCCATACATATTGCAAATAACGACGAAGAATTGAATAGGAGGTAACTTATCTATGGCTACCGAGCAGAGAGATACAATTATCATCGGCGGTGGTCAGGCTGGCTTAGCCATGAGCTATCTGCTGACCCAGCAGGGTCGCGACCACGTCGTGTTGGAAAAATCAAAGCGAATCGGAGAGAGTTGGCGGCAGCGCTGGGACTCCTTCACGTTGGTCACCCCAAACTGGCAGCTTAAACTGCCTGGCTTTCCTTACCAGGGCAATGACCCGGATGGCTTCCTGACGCGTGATGAGGTCGTTGCTTATCTTCAAGATTACGCCGACCTGTTTGCGCCGCCCATTCGTTTTGGCACAGAGGTCATCAGCCTGGAGCAGAATGACGAGGCAAACGGCTACCTGGTTTATACAGAGGATCAAGTTTATGAAGCGCCCAACGTCGTTGTGACGGTTGGCACCTTCCAAATGCCCGATATTCCTGACTTCAGTCACAAAGTCCCAGATGAGATTGTGCAGATGCACAGCAGCGAGTACAAAAACCCGGCGGCTTTGCCGGCAGGTAAAGTGCTGGTTGTGGGCAGCGGGCAGTCTGGCTGCCAGATTGCCCAGGAGCTGCATGAGAACGGCCGTCAGGTTTATCTTTGCACCGGCAGCGCCGGCCGCCTGCCGCGGCGCTATCGCGGCAAGGACGGCATGTGGTGGGCTATCAAGCTGGGCATCGTGGACGAAACGGTAGACGAGCTGGATTCGCCGGAAGAGCGTTTTGACGCGAATCCGCAAATTTCCGGCAAAGATGGTGGCCAGGATATCAACCTGCACCAGTTTGCCCGCGACGGCATTCGGCTGTTAGGCCATCTGGAAGATTTTGAGAATGGGCAGGCTGTTTTAGAAACCGACCTGTATGAGAATCTGGCCGCCGGCGACGAGCAGGCAAAAATGTTCCGCCAGGGTGTCGACAAATACATTGAAAAAGCCGGTCTGGACGTGCCCGAGGAAAATGTGACCGAGCCGCAGGATGGCTATGATCAAGATGAAATTAAGCGGCTAGACCTCAAAGAAGCCGGTATCAGCACCATTCTCTGGGCTACCGGCTTTGACTGGGATTTTAGCTGGATCGATCTGCCGATTCTGGACGAATTGGACTACCCGATCCAGGAGCGCGGCGTCACTGAGTATCCAGGTCTTTATTTCCTGGGTCTTCATTTTATGCACAAGTTGAAATCCGGGCTTTTCTTGGGGGTGGGCGAAGATGCAGAACATATCGCCCAACATATTGCCAAGCATACGTTGGTCGTGCATTAAACCCAGATTTTTTGAATAATGATGCGTGAAACGTGATTGTCAACCTTCTCTGGGACCCTGATCTCAACTTCTTCAAGATAGACGTAAACGTTCGCGATGGTTGGATTACTTTCTAGCCCCGTCAATTTTCAATCAGTGAAAATTGACGGGGCTTTTTTCCCCAAGTTATATCGAACTTATATCCCCTTTTTGTGCCTTTGTGCATGTAAGACGGCCGTCCCCTCTGCTACGGTAAATATACGGAATAGTATTAGAAGAAGGAGACGTTGTTATGCAAACCTATCCTGAAACTGATGCCCGCTTTCACGCCCGACAAATTCAAACGCAGCTGGAATCGCTCATTGAGAACATGCGCCAGGACATTGAAAAAGTGGATGATCCGAAAGCGCAGGCGCTGTTTGAAACGTCGGCTGAGGTGCTGACCGGGCTAAAAACGGCCTACATTCATTACGAGCAGCAGGCTGAAGAAGCCTGGCGTTAATGATGGCTCGACTCAGTTTTTACCTGGTCCGGCACATTATTTTTGCCGGACTGACATGAAATTATATTTTTGGAAAACGAACTGGATGATTGAGCATCCACTGTCTTTAGGAGGTACTTGATATGGTGTTTTTTGCTGATCTATTAATAGCATTTCTTGTCGCGGTGCTCTTTATTGCCCTTTTTGGCATCGGTTACCGCAGAGAAGGTGTCGGAGCCGGCTTGCTTTGGCTCTTTGTCATCATTTTTCTGGCGACCTGGGCCGGAGGGCTCTGGCTCACGCCATTAGGACCGCCTCTGTTTGGCGTTTCCTGGCTTTCTTTCTTGTTGGCGGGGCTCTTTTTTACATTGTTGATCATGGCGCTGTTACCACCACCCACCTCACGACCCGGTGTGTCAGGTGAAGTTGAAACCGATGCTGGGACCTTCTTTGCCGTGAACCTCTTTTTCTGGGTTTTGCTGATTGGTTTTTTTGTGGCCATCGTGCTCAGCTACCTGTTGTAGGCCGGTTACCGGATTATTTTCTTAAACGCTAACATAGCCGGTAGCAAAGGAGTATCTATGCAACAAAATGAATTTCGCAATGCTGTAAAAGAGCAAATTGATATAGAAGAAAATGATCGCGTCGATGAAATCATTGAGGCGGTGTTGGGTACGTTGAGTGCCCGTATTTCCGACGATGAAGCAGCGCATCTGGCGGCCCAACTGCCGGAACCATATAAAACCATTGTGGGCACCGAGCGCCGCATGGAGTCGTTTAATCTGGAGCAGTTCTTCAACCGCATTGCCGGTAAGCTGCGCACCGGGCGCGGACCGGCGACCCGTTATGCCCAGGTGGTGCTGAATGTTTTAAATGATGCGGTAACCGCCGGCGAACTGGAGGACGTTGTGGCTCAATTGCCCGATGAATTTGCTGAACTTTTTGAGGTATCTGTACCAGAGGGGAATTAGATAAATGAAAAACCGCGTGTATTTAGTACAACATGGCCAGGC
>CALBTC010000245.1 GCA_937967805.1 uncultured Anaerolineaceae bacterium | reverse complement strand
TTTACATTAGGTCAAAGGGCTGGCCCCTTTGATATTCATATTATACGAGGAGAGAGGTATTTAAATGGAAGACATGCGCACACTCCGTGTTTTGTTAGCCGATGACCAGGCCCATGTCCGCCGCGCGCTGCATATGCTGCTGGAACAGGAGCCGGGCATCGTCATCGTTGGGGAAGCGGCCGATGCTACCGGGCTGTTATTGGCCGTCTCTACGCATCCGGCTGATGTGCTGCTGCTGGATTGGGAGCTGCCCGGTTTGCCTTTGCCCCATTTGCTCCGCTTGGTGCGCTTTGAACGGCCGTCTTTGCAAATCATCGCCATGAGCAGCCGCCCGGAAGCCCAAAAAGAGGCACTGCAAGCCGATACCAACGCGTTCCTGAGCAAAGGCGCGCCACCAGAAACCATCCGAATCACGCTGCGTGCCCTGGTGCAGGCCAAAATCCGCCCTGACCATCCGGACTGCTAATATTTCACTATCACTTACTTTTTATGGACTTTTTTCTGTACGTTCGCGCCCGCAATTGGCCGGTGGTGGCCGGTTACGGGCTGTTCATCAGCATGATGGCCATCGGCTATTTTTATAACGTCACCTTTGTGCAGCTGGGGCTGAAGGATTTGGGCGAACAGGTGTTGGGGCTGCCCGCACTGGCCGTGACGCAGCAGATGGCGCTGCTGGCGCTGCTCACCAGCCTGGTGGCATTGGGGGTAGGTTTTGCTATGCAGCGGCGCGGCTGGAGTACCCATCTTCTGCGCAAACTCCAGTTGACGCTGGGAGTGGTGTTGGTGCAAACGGTCTTAACGGCCGTTGCCCCCCACGTCGCCTCCCAATCCCACTTTTTGCTCTGGATAGTCGTTTGTTCCCTGGCACTGGGCGTGGGCGTGCCCACCACCTTCAGCCTGACCGTTGATCTGATCCCGGTGCGGGATCGGGGGTACGTGGCGGCGGCGATTACGGCCGTAGCCTACTTTGCCGCGGCGGCTTTTCCCGGCAGCTGGCAAGTCGAGCCGTTCAGCCGGGCCATGCTGCTGATCATGGTGCCGGGCGTTCTGGCGCTGGGCGGCATTGTGGTTCTGGCCAGCAGCGGGCGATCTTTTGTTGCCACCTGGGTGGCCGAGCTGGCCGAAAATCAAAAACGGGCCCGGTTTGGGCGCGGTCGCTTTTTGCGCAGCAGTTCTGGCCGGATTGACCGCCGCTTCCTGGGCTTTGTGGCGCTGCTCTTCGCCATCTTTTTTGTCGACAGCCTCGGCTTTTTGCGCATGATCGATACGCCGATTTTGGTGGATGGGGCGTGGCAGGCGGTGACCCAAACGCCGCGGCTGATCATTGCCGTCACCCACGTCGTCGCCGCGCTAGTGGCCGGTATTTTGTACAGCTATCTAAATGAACGCCACCTTTTTTACTGGATTTTTGGCCTCTTTGCCCTGACGCATCTTTCTTACACCTTTCGTGTCTGGCTGCTGCCGCAAACAACCATTGCCGCCCTGGGCACGCCGATGCTGTATGCGACGGCCGTTTCCCTCTACACCGTCGTCAACTTTGCCCTGTGGGCCGACCTGTCCACGCCGCAAACCGTTAGCGGCAATACGGCCGTCGGCGTCGCCTGCTCCGGTTGGGCCGCTACCTTTCTGAGTACGGCCCTGGCCATTCGCTGGCAAACCCAGGGAATGCCGCTGGACGAACATTTGCGCATCGTGCAGGCGCTGGCGCTGCTCTTTTTGCTGGGAATGCTGCTGCTGGCGATACGGCCATTAAAATGGGGGGTCAAACCATGAAAAAGTTAATCCGATCTGTTTGCATCTTTTTGCTGGTCTTGCTGCTGGCCGGCTGCGACGATGGTGTTTACAGCAGCACGCTGATTTTTAAGGGCAGCCACACCTTTGGCCCGGAAACAAACCTGCCGGGAGACGTGTTGCTGCGGGCAGGCACGGCCGAATTCAGCGCCGGCTCTCAGGTCAACGGGACGGTCTACGTAGTTGGCGGCGAGCTGCTGGCGAACGGCCGCATTGCCGGCGATCTGGCCGTGCTGGACGGAGCGGTCACATTAGGACCGGAGGCCGTGGTTGGCGGCGATTTACAAGCCGGCGGCGGCACAACGCGGCGGGCAAATACGGCCGTTGTCCAGGGCGAAACCATCACCGGGCTGGCGCTGCCGCTGGAGGAGACTTCACAGCTCGCCGGTTGGCAAGCGACGGCCCGCTGGCTGGTGGGCGCGCTGCTGCTGGCGGCGCTGGGCGGGCTGCTCACCCGCTGGCAATCGCAACCCTTGCACAACGTGGCCGAAGCCGCCACGGCGCACTGGCTGCCCGCCGCAGCCCTGGGTCTGCTGGGTCTGCTGATCTTGCCCACCCTGCTGGTGATGATGGCCTTTACGATTGTGCTGCTCCCCCTGGTGATCATCTTGAGTTTGCTGATTTTCCTGGTATGGGGTTTAGGGATTATTTCAATGGGGGCGCAGTTGGGGCGCTGGCTGGCAGTGCAGTTGGGGCAACCGATCTCGCCGGGCTGGGCCACGTTTGGCGGCACGCTGCTGTTGATGGGATTGTATGCTCTGCCCTGGATTGGCGGGCTGCTGCTGGGGGGAACGGCCGTTTTGCTGTTTGGCGCAGTGCTGCTTTCCCGTTTTGGCACGCAAACTTACGAACCACCAGCAACGGTAATACGTACAGAGAACTTATCGGCTTATGAACGGCCGTGAACCAATTAATCTGTCGGTTCCTCACTAATCTTCAGGTAACGATAGCCGCGATTCCAGTAAATGAGGGGAGGCGGGCCGGCGCCGGGAGTGGCCGACGCCTGCACTTCGCCAATGTAGATGGTGTGCGTGCCGGCTTCAGAGCGGTTGTAGATGGTACAGTCGAGCCAGGCGAGGGCGTTTTGCAGGATGGGGGCACCGGTTACGGCCGTTCCCCAATTCCCCACGGCAAACCGGTCTTCATCCTTAATCCAGGCAAACCGGTTCGACAGTTCGCTCATCTCCTGCGACAAAATATTGACGGCAAAAACTGCGCCTTCCTGCTGCAACATCTCATGCCCGGACGCACGATGGTCGATGGCTATCATAATGAGCGGCGGCTCCGGCGAAATGGAGGCAAAAGCAGAAACCGTGAGGCCGTGTGGCTTTTCGTAACCGGGCGCCTTAATGGTCACAATGGTCACGCCGGCCGGAAACAGGCGCAGCGCTTCGCGAAATTTTTCTGAACTAATCGTCATACAAGAATCCTTGTTATCATGTTTGAATCAACAATACCTTACCCTTTCCGAATTATAATAAAACTTACGAAAAGTCGCGGGCAGGCAGGTGTAAAAAGGTGCGGGTGACTTTGGCGATGTCGCGCAGATCGTGGATTTGAGCGGCGAGATGGACGTGATCGGGCCCGATCAGCAGCGTCGGCACGGGATTGCGCGTGTGCTGTCGCTGATTTTTGTCCTCAATGTTGCCATGATCGCTGGTGAGGATGAGCAGGCCATTCTCATCGTCCCAGGCGTCCAGTAGGCCAGCGAAAACGTCGTCGATCATCTCCAGGTGGGCGGCGGCTTCGGCCAGCGTGCCGCGATGCCCGGCCCGGTCGCTTGGCCAATGCTCGAAGAAGCTGAACTGGTAGCGGCGGGCCACCTGGGCAATTTGCTGCCCGGCTTCAGCCAGCGCCAGCAGGGGGATGTCGGCGTAGCCCAAATGATCGCGCCACCCCTGCCCGGTAAAGCCGGGGCTGACGGCACGGCCGTTGCGCAAATCATCCGCTGTCATCAAATCTAATCCTGCCTCCGTTGCCGCCAGGGGCACGGCCGAAAGCAGCCGCTTGCCGCGCGTAACGGCATCGAAGTAGCCTTGCGGGTACGGCGTAATGAGCGCCGCCCGCCCGCCCGCGTCCACCACCTCTTTAAACAGGGTTCCCTGGGCGATCACTTCCTGCACAGCCGGGTTTGGCTTGGGACCGTAATGCTGGCCCACCAGTTGGGGCACGTTGCGCCCGGTGAGGATGGTTGCCTGCCCGGTGGCGCTTTGCGGCTTGTTGGGCATCCCTAGGTTGGCATCGGTAGGCACCAGGCTGGCCCGCTCCGTTATGATCGGTTGGCGGGCAAGGTACCATCCCTCGCCTAACAGGTTGGTGAGATGGGGCATTTTGGCGGTGACAAACGGGTTGATTTCCGGATCAGCCTCGCCCAATCCGACGCCATCGAGGAAGAAAATATGTACGTAACGGCCGTTTTGCATAGCGTTCCAGTTTGCGAGTTTGTGTGCAGGCAAGTTTGCCAGCGAGTGTAGCTTGGGGATCGGGGGTTGGCAACATATAATCAAGATCTACGATAACAAGTCCATAAATGAAAATCTCACGCCAAGCCGCCAAGGGTGCCAAAACAGTCTTTGCGGCTTGGCGTGAGGCTATTTTTGAAGGAGACGACATGAGCGCAAGCTCAACACCATGAATGAAAGTTTCACGCCAAGCCACCAAGTGCGCCAAACGGTCTTTGCGACTTTGCGTGAAGCTATTTTTGAAGGAGAAAGGTAGATGAATATTGCGTTATGGATCGTTCAAATTTTCTTGGCATTACTTTTCATCGCGACGGGCGCTCAGAAATTGAGGCAGTCGCGGGAACTGTTGATGCAGGGCAGCTTCACCGCATACGCTGCCGATTTTCCATCCGGGTTTCTTAGAATCCTGGGGGTGCTGGAACTTCTAGGCGGGCTCGGGCTGGTTTTGCCCCAGGCCACCGGGTTCTTGCCTCAGCTAACACCACTGGCAGCGATAGGACTGGCCATCATCATGGCTGGGGCCGTCAATTTACGCCTGAGGCGGGGTGAGGGGCGGATGGCCATGGCCACGGTGGTCGTTTTACTGTTGACTTTGTTTGTGGTGTACGGCCGTTATTCTCTAGGGATTTAAGTACGGGGGAAGCCTTAATCCATCGTCTGGAAGATGCCATTTTCGAGCTTGTTCACGCTGCGTACGATGCGCTCAAAGCTTTTCCAAAGGGCATCATCATCTTGAGGAGTGGCGACGGCCGTTTCCGCAAAAGCCAGACTCGCCTTCACCAAACTAAACGCCGGCCCCCAGGTCGGCGGCGAACCGCTTTCGGCACGCAACGATTTGGCCTCATCTGACAATGAATTGAGCAGTGGCTGCCAATCTTTGAGCGGTTTGGGCTTTTTGGCTGCCTGCCGTGCCTGCACCTCTGGATTCAAGCTGGCGATAATGTTGCCCTTACGCTTGGCTGCCATGTAAGTTTCTTTGAAACCGGCAGCCATGTTGCGGCCAATCATGATGTTGCCGCCACGTATCAGCCCGTCGTAAATAATGACGTCTCTAAACGGCAGCAAAACCGTTTCAATAAAAACTGGCAGCGCTTCTTTGGGAACCATTTCAGCAAACGAATTGTGCAGCCCCAAAACCGCATACACCTTTTCACCGGCAATGAAAATGGCGTGCTTTTTGAGCAGGCGCTCCAGGACAAAACGATCCACCACGCGCAATTGCCAGTTTGCAACGAGAGCGAGATGCTCTTCCGACAGCTTGTTGGGGTTTTCGGCTACATACTGGGCAATTAGAGATGACTCCTGCCACAAAGCATCGCGAACGGCCGCTTGATCTTTTACATCCAGCGCCATGTAATCTTGAAGGGATGCTACATCAGGCAGAATTCCCTTTTTCTGATTGACATAAAATTGCAGCGGGAACATAAGTTCAAAAAACAGGTCTGCATCCTCAGTTGACAACTTCATTTGTTATTTCCTCTTTTGGGAAAGGTGATTGTTTTTCTGCCAGCCAAAACCGGTCCCTTTTGCACATATGCTGCCAGCAAATCCAGTTCCTCGTTGTAAATCTTGCGCGAGATGGGCGGCGTAATGAGCTTCTCGATGAAGCCTTTGAGTCCTGGGGCTGTTTTGGCACGGGTGTAAAGCGTGACGTTGGTTGCCTGTCCATCGTTCACCGGGTCCATCGTAAAGGTGGTGAGCACGCCGGCGGCTTTGTCTTCCTCTTGCAGCACACGACCCGGTTCCGGTTCGGTTACCACCATGTGGTAAGTGACTTTCCCGCCTAAGACGTTCATTTTGACGGTGATTTCGGTGCCGGCCCCGGTGCCACCTTTGTCTACCGTCATTTCGGTGAAGTACGGCTTGGGCAAAACGGCCGCATGGCCCTGATGATAATCGGCAAACACCGCGTAAACGGCCGCCGGCGGCGCGTCGATCACGCGCGAGACGGAAACTTCATACTGATTCATGTTTGTTTACCTCCAAATTGAACTATCATTTTTTCTACAATAGCTGCCAGGGGATAGCTGGCCGGGTCCAGCAAATATTGCTGGATGGTGCCTTCAACCACGCTGTACAGGTAATAAGCTTCTAATTCCGGATCTGTCCGGTCCGTTAGCTCTAACTCCTCAACAAAACAGGCGCGCAAGCTGGCGGTTCGCTGCCGAAAATCGTCACCCAATACGGCCATGATAGCCGGCTGGGTACGCAGCATATAAAACAACGCCCAAAACTCCGGCTCACCGGCCAGCAGGTCAAAGATGGTGTGCAGCAGGCCAGCTAATCGCTCGCCGGGCGGGTTGTTTTGCAGAACGGCCGTAATCGCCTCATCTATCCGGGCCATCACAGTGTCAAACACGGCCTGCAGCAAACTCTCTTTGTTGCTGAAATAGTGATACATCAACCCGACAGAAAGTCCCGCTTCCGTGGCGATATTGCGCGTGGTGGTGTGGGCATATCCTTTTTCAGCAAACAGACGCATGGCGCTGTCTAAAATGGCCGCTCTGGTGGCGGCCCGTATCTCTTCGTTTTGTTCCGCTGTTCTGGGCATAATTCTCACATTTTCTATTGATCAAACGTTCAATCAATATTGTATTCAACACCCAGCCGTTTGTCAAGGACCAAAAACAAATCACGAATAACACGAATCGACAAATAGCACAAATAACCCCAGAAATATTTGTGCCATTCGTTTATTCGTCCCATTCGTGATTGCTTTTAAACCATTCCTGAAACCTTGAGAGCCGTTGGACATGGACAAACATCAGCGTAAAATTGCGCCATGAGTGTGATTACCTTCATTGCCTACGGTACGCGGGGAGACGTGCAGCCGGCCATTGCCCTGGGCAAGTCGCTTCACCAGCGGGGGCACACGGTACGCATTTTGGCCGGGGCCAATTTTGCCGGCTGGATTCAGCAGCATGGCCTTATCCCCCTCCCCACCCGGATCGACATGCAGGCGCTGATGGCCAGCCAGGGTGGACGGGATTGGGTGGAAAAAGGGCATAATCCGGTGATGCAGATGCGCATCATGGGGCAACTGCTGGACAAACACGGCATGCAAATTGCCCGCGACGCCTGGAAAGCGTGCCAGGGCAGCGATTTAATTGTCAGCAGCTTTACGTCTGATGTGTACGCGGTGGGGATGGCCGAGAAGCTGGGGGTTGCCCACGTCAGCGCCCCTTTGCAGCCGACGCTGTTTACGACCAAAGACGGCCGTGTCCTCCTCAACGCGCCCCTGCCCAACCGCAACAGTTGGATCAACTATTTCTTTGGCAGGCTGTTCATCGAAACGGCCGCCTGGAGCCTGTACGGTGACATTGCCAACCGTACCCGCACCGAGCTATTAGGCTTACCGGCCCAAACCCGCGCTGAAAATCGTGCCGACCGGCAAAAAATGACGATCATTCATGGCTACAGTCCCCACGTCGTCCCTCACCCCGACGATTGGCCTGACAATTTCCATACAGCAGGCTACTGGTTTCTGGATGAACATGAACAGTGGCAGCCGCCAGGCGATTTGTTGGACTTTTTGGGTGCCGGATCGCCGCCGGTGGCCATTGGGTTTGGCAGCATGACGGGGCGCAATCCGCGAAAGATGAACGACCTGGTGCTGGAAGCGGTGCAGATGAGCGGCCAGCGGGCAATTTTGCTCTCTGGCTGGGCCGGGCTAGGGGAGATGCAGCTGCCCAAGACGGTTTTGCAGCTGCCGGCGGCGCCACACAGCTGGCTCTTTCCTAAAATGGCGGCGGTGGTGCATCATGGCGGAGCGGGCACAACGGCCGCCGGCTTGCGCGCCGGCACTTCCTCAATTGTGGTACCCCATTTTGCCGACCAGCCGTTTTGGGGGCAGCGAGTGGCTTCGCTGGGCGTGGGGCCCAAACCAATCACGCGGCCGAAGTTAACGGCGCACAAGCTGGCAGACGGGATTGACACGGCCGTTTCCCACCAAACCATGCGGCAAAACGCAGCGGCACTGGGGGAGAAAATTCGGGCGGAAGATGGGATTGGCAAGGCGGTGGCGCTCATTGAAGAGAGATTGGAGATTGGAGATTAGAGATTGTTTTAATCTCCAATCTCTAGTCCCCAATCTCCCAGCAGGCGGCATGAAACTGCAACGCCCAGACGCCAACCTGGTTGTACAGTTGGCCAAAGTTATGTGGCACGTCGGGGACGATGCGCAGTTGGTGGGGGATGGTGAGTTCGGTGAGCAGTTGGTCAACGGCCGTTGAGGCATTGACCGCCCGCATATCCTGCTCACCCACCACCAGCGCTACTTCCAGACCGCTGTCTAAAACGGCCGTTACGTTTTGTTCCCACAAACTGGCAGCATCATCCACGCCGCTTTCGGCCAGGGGCATGGCGTTGCAGTAGAGGTCAGGATGCAGCGCCGCATAGCGCATCGTGCCTGCCGCCCCCAGTGAGAAGCCGGCCAGGGAACGGCCGTTCCGGTGGGGAATCGTGCGCCAGTGGCCATCGACCGCCTGAATCAGCTCCTGCGTCACCAGCGCCTCGTTGGCCTCATCCCAGTGACCGTCTGGCCGTCTGGGAGCAGCGACAATGAAGGGCGGCAGTTGCCCGCTCTCGATGAGCTGCGCCAGCCAGATACCGGCATCCCCATTGGCCGCCTCAACTTCGCGGCTGATGGCATTCCAAAACAAGATATGGCTGCCCTGGCTGCCGTGCAAAAAGTAGAGCACCGGGTAGCGCTGGTCAGACTGTTCGTAACCGGGCGGCGTGTACAGCGTAAACAAAATCTCTTGCTGGCGTGACGGGCTAAAGAAGCTGTATTCGGCCACGCCTTGCCAGCGCTGCACGGTAGATTGGCGGGTGACGTTGGGAACGGCCGTTTGTACTTGCGGCGTGCTGGTCGATGGGGCTGTGGCTGTGGCTTCTGGCGTGTCTGTAGCCGTAGGCGTTGCAGTTGCGGTTGCAGTTGGCGTTGGGGTATTGGTTGAGGTTGCCGTGGCAGTTGGTGTGGATGTAGCCGTTGACGCGGGCAATGTAATCGTTGGAGTAATGTTTAGTACGGCGGGTAACGGCCGTCTTGCTCCACAACCCATCAACAGCAAAAATAAAATCAGCATCCCCCACCATTTCATCATAGCCCTATTTTAGCAAAAATTTCCTCTAGCGCCGGAAAATGCGCAGGGCCAATCCGGGGCGGCGCAAATAGCTGATGGTGTCGCGAATGCGGGCTGGACGAAAGCCAAACTGCCGGTACACTGAATCATGATCGGCAATTTCTGGCACAAAGAAGCGGTCCATAAAGTAGCGGCTGACGGGTGGCCAGTACCACCAGTAGAATAAAAGTTTATTCAGCGGCCGAAACAACAACATGGGCACAGACAGAGGGAAGCGTCGATAACCGGCCACGTTGAGCAGCCGCTGCACCAGCGTTGCATAAGGCAGCTGCTCGCTGCCGGCGATAGAGATGGTTTTGTTGATGAGGTCAGGTCGATTGAGCGACAGCACCAGACAGCGCACAAAATCTTCAACCCACAGTGGCTGCATTCCCATATGGCCGCCACCGGGCAGCCAGACAAACGGCCAGGACCAGATGGCCAGGCCGACGATAAGCTCGAAGAAACGGTCGTTACGGCCGTACAGCGTAGCCGAGCGCAAAATGGTGTAAGGGATGCCGCTGCGCTGAATAATCCGTTCCGCCTGCCCTTTAGCCTGTAACAAGGGATGCATACTGGCCGGGTCGGCTCCCAGGCGGCTGGCAAAAATGATGCGCTGCACGCCGGCGCGGCGCGCTTCTTCCACCAACCGCTCCGTGCCGTCTACATCCACATGGTGCAACAGCCGGTCCCGCCCACGCGCTTCAGACCCCGCCAGGTGAATCACCGTGGCAATGTCGGTCAACTCCTCCCGCAAGGTAATTGGATCATTCATGCGGCCGTGGTAGGTTCTGGCCTCAATCCCTTCCCGCGCCAGGCAGGCCATTAAGGAACGGCCGATGAAGCCCGTACTGCCTGTGACTAAAATCATGGGGGAATTGTAGCGGGGGGAAGTGAAAAGTGAAAAGTGAAAAGTTGCAAGTGAACAGTGCGCTGCCACTTGCAACCTGCCACCTGCTATTTGCCACTGGCATACTCGCAAACTCGCCAACTGATCACTATAATCCTTGCCATGACACGGTATTGTTTAATTGGGCCCACCTATCCTTATCGGGGCGGTATTGCGCACTACACTACGCTGCTGGCGCAGCATCTGCGGGAAACAGACGAGGTGCTGCTGCTTTCGTTTTCGCGGCAATATCCAGGTTGGCTGTTTCCCGGCAAAAGTGATAAGGACCCGAGTAAACGGCCGTTACAAACCGAAGCATATTACAATCTCGATCCGCTCAATCCGCTTACCTGGCGGCGCGTGTTGGGCCAAATTCAGGAGTGGCAACCCGATGTGGTCATAATCCCCTGGTGGCATCCTTATTTTGCGCCCGTTTGGGCCGGCTTGGGCTGGGGCATTCGGCGGCTAAAGCCGCGACCAAAATTATTCTTTATTTGCCACAATGTACGTCCGCACGAGCAGGGGCAGCTGAGCCGGGTGCTGCTGCCCTATGTGCTGAAAACGGTGCTGGGCAATGGTGATGGCTTCATTGTGCACTCGCAGGCAGACCGGGCAATTTTACAATCGGTCTTACCACAGGCTCGCATTATGGTATCACCCCTGCCTACCTATGCCGCATTAGGCAGTGAAGCGGCAGCCGAACTGCCGGTGGACCTGCCGGATGATCGTCCCTTACTGCTGTTTTGCGGGTTGGTACGGCCGTACAAAGGGTTAGATGTGCTGTTGGAGGCAATGGCGCTGTTGCAACGGCCGTTGCATTTGCTGGTTGCCGGGGAGTTTTGGCAGGGCGGCCTGGCTGGTTACCGGGCACAAATTACTCGCCTGCAGCTCGAAAACTGTGTGACGCTAATAGATGAATATTTGCCTGATGAGATTCTGGCTGCGTGCATCGACCGGGCAAATGTGGTAATTTTGCCGTACCGGAGCGCCACGCAAAGTGCCATTGTGCAAATGGCCTTTGGGCGGGGAAAACCGGTCATTACAACAAATGTGGGTGGTTTAGGCGAGGTGGTGGAAGACGGCCGTACTGGGCTGGTTGTGCCGCCAGAAGATCCGCAGGCGTTGGCGGAGGCGATCGCGTATTATTTTGATCATGATTTGGAGGATGTGTTTCGTGAGAGGATTTGGGAGGGGAACGGCCGTTTTTCGTGGCACGCCCTTATCAGTAAGGTTGAAGCATTGAGGGATGAGCCAGTTGCTCAAGCCACATCATCATGAACGCATCTATCATCATCCCCAGCTTAAACTCTCCCATACTTGATCTTGTACTGGAAAAAATTAAGAGACAGTCTGAACGTCAATCCATCGGCGAGATATTGATTGTGGGCAAAGATGATTTGCGGCTACATAAGACTGTCAATGATTCGCTCGTGCAGTTAATAGACACGGGTCAACCCGTTAATGCCGCCAGAGCCCGCAACATTGGTATTCAACACGCGAAATATGAGATGCTTCTATTTTTAGATAGTGACTGTTTACCAGAACCCACCTGGCTAGAGACGCATTTGCGCATCCAGTCAAAAGGGCATGCGGTCGTCGGAGGCGGCGTAGCGCCAAAGGGATCAAATTATTGGAGTCTAAGCTATAATTTGACGCTGTTTCACGAGTTTTTCTCTACAAATCCGCCGGGAGAGAAGCGCTACTTGCCCACGCTCAATTTATCCGTACAGAAGAAAGTAATTGACGCCGTCGGCTTGCTTGATGAAGGTCTGGTCCGCGGACAGGACATTGAATGGACAACCAGAATGAACGCGGCCGGATACACCCTTTATTTTGAGCCGAAAGCTCTCATTTATCACCAACACGCTCGCGTCAATTTTACGGCCGTGTGGCATGATTGTGCCCGATCTGGCTACCATATGCGGCAAGTCCGAATGCAATATCCAGACCTGTTCAAAGGCTCAAAATTCCTGCAAAATCGCCACAGCGTTTTCATATTTTCGCCGATTATCGCCATGTTCGCCACCTTTAGAATTATTTCAAAGCATTTAAGTCTATTCAGAAAAAATTGGTTAACGATCCCGGCTATCTACCTCACAAAAATTGCCTGGTGTTGGGGTGCAAGCCGCTAACCAATCATGTCAGATCATCCCCCTATCCTGATTATCGTCATTAATTGGCAGCAGCCCCTCATAACCGTTGAATGCATTAATTCACTACAGCGAATGGATTATCCAAACAAACGGTTTCTTTTAATCGACAATGGATCGGAAGACAATTCATCAGAGTACTTTCAAAGCACTATCCCTCGTATCCCTTTAATTGCAATGCCAGAAAACCTGGGTTTTGCTAAAGGAGCCAACGTTGGCCTGCGCTATGCGCTACAGAAAGGCTTTGAGCATGCGCTGCTCATCAACAACGATGCCTTTCCCAAAAAGGACATGCTAACTCGGCTCCACAGAGAAATACGGCCAGATATCGCCCTACTCTCCCCCAAAATCTATTACAAGTCAGAGCCTGATCGAATCTGGTTTGCTGGTGGAGAACGCCATCCTACATTGTTAGAAGTAAGAAATCGCGGCCAAGGAGAAATGGATGGTCCACAATGGCAGACCTCCCGCGACGTAGATTACTTACTGGGAACCTGCCTGCTGGTAAATCTGCCATTAGTTGCAAAATTAAGCTTTTTTGACGAGCGGTACTTCATGTACTATGAAGATCTAGACCTTTCGTTGAGATGCCAGTTAGCGGGGCTTCGATTGCGGCTTGTCTCTGATGCTCATTTACACCACCGAGTCTCTGTCAGCTCCGGTGGGGAAGATGCCCCAGCCAGAGTTTATATGATCGCTAAGAGCAGCATCCTTTTTTTTCATACGCACGCCTCAATAGGTAATAGGCATGCCATTTTAGTTTTCAGGGCATTCAGTGCTGTTAAACGCCTTATAAGCTTTCTGGCCATCGGCAATCACAAAGCGGCATCTGCTTATCTACGGGGTTTACTTGATGGATGGCACACAGTTAAATCTCGGCAAGCACATGACCACAACGCGAAAAGTATTTAATAACTTCTTTCTTTCCTTTTTAAGTCGCTTAACCGCCAAGGCCGGTGACGCCTTATTGTTCATCATTATTGCCCGCCTGATTGGGGCTGAAGAAGCGGGGGTGTTTCGACTAGCTAAATCATATATGGCTGTGTCGTTAGCCCTATCAGCCTGGGGCTTACATGATTTACTAATTCGGGAATTAGCCACTCGCCAAAATGAAGGGCAGAAATATCTAGCCAACTATCTCTTTATCCGGTTTGTTTTGGCAGCGGCGGGATATGGAGTGGTTTTGCTACTACTTTCGTTAAATCTACCTTACGCGGCCGACACAAAAACGGTGATCCGTATATTAAGCATCGCCATTTTCCCTGAAGCACTTTTCACAATTCTTGAAGCGTTTTTCATTGCTTATGATCGGTTGCTGCCACCGACAATTGCGGGTTTTGTAAGCGGCGCATCTAAGCTTATTGGCGGCGTTGGCGCGATTTATTTGTTTGGAAATGACCTACAATTAATTGCGTGGATGATCCCTACGGGAACAATTATCGGTCTGCTTCCATTCATCCCTGCCAGCAGACGATTGTTCAGCCAACTCCAACAAAGCACAAAGTTTAAATTAGATTTTCAATTCATTCTGAACCAACTTCACCAAATTTCTGGGTTTATCTTGATAGGGGTGTTCTACAATTTAAACGATCAACAAGACACCTTCCTTGTATCAATTTTTCTCAATGAGACTCAGCTAGGTTGGTATGGCGCAGCACAAACGATCCTCTTTGGATTTTCAATTTTGTCTGCGGCAACCCGAATCGCTATCTATCCAACAATGGCTCGATTTTACCAGGAATCCCGGCACAAGTTTCTTGATTTTTATATCAAAATTAACCGTTATGCCATTTTAACAATGCTGCCTCTGGCGACGCTTGTCTCATTGTTGGCCAGGCCCATTATTATCTTTGTATTTGGGGAAGCATTTGAACCGGCGTCGGCCGCTCTGCAATGGATGATATGGGAGATCTTCTTCCTATTCTTACATATTCCTAATGCTAGGTATCTCTTGGTTCAAGATAAACAGAAGCAGCTCGGTTGGATCACCGGCATCGGCCTCATAGCAAACGTTTCGCTCAACCTGTTCCTCATTCCTCGCTTTGGCATTAATGGTGCCGCAATTAGCAGACCGATCATTGCTTTCTTTAACTTCTCCCTCACGTATCTTTGGGTCAGGCGGGGGGGAATTGAATTTAATCTTGCTTCAACTATTGTGCGTCCCTTGATGGTGGCTTTGCTGATGGCCGCTATCATCATATTGTTAAGAGATGAGTCCGTTTTTTATGCAGTGGTTTTTGGACTGGCTGTTTATGTAATTGCTTCTTTGCTTCTAGGCACTTTTTCCCGCAAGGACTGGTATTACATTCAATTACTCTATAAAAAGCGCCAATAGTTATGACCAAAAAGAGATATTTACATCAATAAACTCCGATAGTTGCCGAACATCCGCAGCATAGTGCTTTTCATACAGTTCACGCCTCAGATCTAGATCAAGCCGTGGTGGCTTTTGCAATTCAGGCATGCGCTCCTGCACCTTACTTGCTCGCTTGACAATTTTGTAGCGAACGTTTCGCGGCAATTTATCGAGCAATTTTCTAATCTTATAAATATAGTTATGAAACAGAAGGACACGATCTCCCGGGTTTATAAGCTCACCCATCTTCTTTGGTCTATAATTGACATCGACTTCAAGTAGAGCATAACATTTCTGCAAAGTCTTGGATGGTCTAGCTTTCATCTCTTCCTGAAATACAATTAAATGGTGTTCTTGAGGAAAATAGTAGGAATAGCGGCGAATTTGTTCAAAATAGTTTCCTCTTGTGCGGAGGGCAAATTGCCCATCTTGCTCAAATTCAGTTTTGAAATCGGCATCTTGTGGAATTAAGCCGCGACGAACATAGTGCCAAAAAGCAGAATAAGCCCTATCTACCGGATGTCTTAGGCTAGTTATAAGTTTTATGTTGCCTAAGGTGTTGTATATTCGTTCCGGTACATTAGGTTCGTAAAGATAATTGGGGGTTGCTTCGCCTACGGCCGTTTCGCCTGACCAACCTGAAAACTGTGCCTCATACCAATTCAACCCTCGCGAATAATGTTTGTCAAAATAGAAAATTTCTTTCCTTTCGGGAATGAATATTTGGGGATGTTCACCCAGGCAAACTGCAATCCAAGACGTTGCTGCTTTTTGAACGCCAGTTATAAGAAAGTTAGGAATCATAATGTATTTATCACCCGTTCATTGTGGGGTCGTTGGTATGAAAAAACACACTCAAATCTAAAAGGGATTTTGTATGAAAATTAAATCACTGGAAGACTTTTTCCATACTTATCTATGCTGTCCCATCTGTATGGGAAAGCTAATTAATTTAAGATGCAGTTCTTGCCACCAAAAATACCCTTACAGAAATGGGATACTTGATTTTCGACTGCCTCATGATGAAACGGACAATGAAGAGGCTCGTTTGGCTACAGAAATGTTGGATCGCTTCGAAGGCACAAATTTCTCTCAATTAATGCACTTACGATTTCAACACACATCTGCCCCCCCCGAGTTTATAGAACTATATAAAGATTACCAGTCTACCCTTTTTACGAGGGGCAAACATATGATTAGCATGTTTCACAATCGAATAAGAACCAGCTATAAAGTACCCGACAACTTCTTGGCACTTGATGTAGGCTGCGGTGTTGGTGCAAGTAGTGCAATATTAGCAAAACAATACCAATGGGTGATTGCCATCGACCCATCCCTAGTAGACTTGGTACTAGCGAAAAAACACTTTGCTGAACAGAATATAGAAAATGTAATTCTTATTCGAGCAACAGCTCAAAAATTACCTATTTGCACAGATTCTATCTCACTGGCTGTTGCACTAAACGTGATTGAGCACCTCTTCACTATTCATGATGCTTTTGCAGAAATAAATCGCGTCCTAAAAACTGAGGGGATATTTTGTGGTGATTCTCGCAATCGTTTCGATTTGTTTTTTCCAGAGCCCCACGCCCAGCTGCATTGGGTGGGTTTTTGGCCGAGACGATTACAACCTTGGTATGTCAAAAAGTTTAGAAGTATTTCTTATACAAGTGCTTACCTTTTATCTTGGTTTGAACTACGGAAACACGCGAGAACTGCATTTGGCAAAACCTACAAGATTATGATGCCATTAGTTTCAGCCTATGGAAAATCATCTAAATTTGACAACTTGGTTAAAGCGTCGGAGAAAATACCCATTTTGCGAAATTTAGCAATCCTTTTCTTCCCATCCCATCTATTGATCGCCCAAAAAACGAACGGAGAGCCAGCGACGAACAAATAATCCTTTATTACCGAAATAATACTACAAATGGGTTATAGTGGCCTGCGTAAAAAAACTATAGTATGAGTAACGGCGATCATAATCTTATGGAATATTGATGATCAAACTTTAGGAGACTCATACAATGAAAAAATATTTAGGTTTTATGACATTGATTGCGGCTTTAGTATTAACTCTAGTCAGTTATTCTAATGCAGCAGCTGCGTTTAATACGGGTATTGACATTGTGAGCTTATCAAGCTCAAGTGGTACTGTAACGGTTGAGTTTTTTAATTCTGACGGAAGTTCGGCTGGTACCCTACCTGCAAGCACAATTAGTGCTTTTGGTAGCTTAAACTATTACATTCCAACAACTAGCCTAGCGTCTGGTCAATATTCAGCCCGTGTAAGTTCAGATGTGCCCGTAGCAGCCACCGTTGGTCTTACGGACAACACTGAACAGCTTGGTGACAACTATCTTGGTACAGATAGTCCAGACACTACCTTAACCTTTCCTTTAATTTATCGGAATTTCAGCAATTGGAATTCGCAAATCGTCGTTCAGAATGCCTCAAGCACAGAACAATCTGTAAATATCAACTTTTACAAAAATGGTTCAACTACAGCAAATGCTAGTGATTCTGCAACCATTCAGCCTTATTCTTACAAAATATTCAATCTGAACTCTAGCAGCTACAGTGGTTTTGGTAATGATTATGGTGTCGCCGTTGTAACTGGTGCTCAACCATTGGCAGGCACTGCATTGGCCGTTCGCGATCCTGGTACAGGTCCAGCAAATAAGGCTGAATTAATATATCGGGCTTTCAG
Organism: uncultured Anaerolineaceae bacterium; assembly: GCA_937967805.1. Next base: position 22,284 of record CALBTC010000245.1, on the reverse strand, counting down.
TACGAGCCAGTTAGGTACAAATGTTGTAGCACCATTGTTCTACAAAAACTTCAACGGTTTTGCATCCGGGATTAATGTCGTGAACAGAGGTAGTGTTGCTACGAATGTCACCGTTGTATTTTCCAGTGCAAATGGGGTAGCTGGGGGCCCGTGGACAGCTACAAGAAATAACATTCAACCTGGGGAAGGATACACTTTCTACACGCCCAATGTTACTCTAAATGGTGGCGGAAGTCTTCCTGACAATCTTTTTGGATCGGCAACCATTACTTCATCTGCATCAAATATTGCTGCGGTTGTTTCATCGTCCCGCTTCTCTGGTGGCAGTCAACAGGCCTTTGCTTATGAAGCACCTCTGCAATCAAGCGCTACTGGCTGTGTTGCCTTGCCAGTTGTACATAATCGCACCACCTGGAAAACGGGGATCAATGTGATCAATTTAGGTACATCCTCTGCATCGGTTACAGTTAACTATTCCAGTTCGAATCCTAGTACTGGCGATGCATCTAAGACATATACAGTACCGGCTGGCGCACCGTATAACATTTACATGCCCTCAGACGCAGCCACCACGCTTGGCTTCTATGGTGGTGCAACGTTGGAGAGTAACCGAAATATTATTGTTCTCGCCAGCCATGCAAATTCTGGTGTTGGTATTGCACTAAACTATATGGGCGTTAACTATACCTGCCCCTAAAAGATTTAAAATTTAATGATTAAAAAAGTCGGGGCAAAAGTTGTCCCGACTTTTTATTTGGCTATTCTGAGCAGTTTCTGTCCCCATGTTTTTGTTAAATAAATGATATGCTAATTTGACAAACCTTTCTTTCTTGCATACATTCGTGAATTTGAATGTCACAACCACTAGATTATTGACTAAATTGGAGGCTAATGTGCCTTATTTTTTCCGATTTTCTGCTCTATTATTTTTCGTTTTTTTGTTTGGTTGTGGTGCCGCCGAAACTGGTATCGAAACGTCCGTTCCCACCCAACCGCCTAATCAAGATGGAGCATATCCTGCGGCAGAAATTGCGTATCCTCTACCAGAACTTATAGATGGCAGCGGTCTGATCGTGGCAGAATCCGAATCCTCGGTACAAATTCCAGAACCTGAAGAAGGATTAGCGGCCTTAGGTGGTGTTTTCATAAATCAGAGAACAGGTAAAGCGCCTGAAGAAAGCATTGTTTATTTGGGTGAAATTATCTATACAGATACCGGGTTGCCTATCGTCCGTTTAGATCGGCAGATGGCTCCATTTGCTATCCTTGAAGATAGTGGAGAATTTGTCTTTCGGGACATTGTGCCAGCCGAATACGCTGTTGTGTTTTTTACCCCTGATGTTTCATTTCCAATTGATGATGCCGATACGGGAGAAACGCTCATTCTCAACTTGCAACCAAATGACAAAATCGATCTAGGTGTTGTTGAACTTCCAGTTCGCTAAATTATTAGGTTTTGTTACATGAGTGTTCTTGGAGAAAAGCTTCTATTTCACTTAAATAACGCTGTGCCAAATCAGCACAAATCTCTTTTAGAAGCCAAGTCAAGTCCAGAAACATATAACTCCTTCTTTGCCAGCAGGGCAAAATCTTCTTTCGCACAATTTGGAAAAATGGACCTAAAAGATCAACATGTTCTTGATATAGGTTGCGGATTAGGAGCAAATCTCAATTTCCTGCTCGAAGCAGAAGTATCTCATATAACAGCTTTAGACATTAGCGAAGACCAGATCAAGAGCACAAAGAAAATATTTAATTCTGCCGTACAAAATTTGCAGGAAAAGATTTCTTTCGTAACTGCTGACGCCGCAAGTTTGCCTTTCAAAGATGAGACCTTTGATGCAATGGTAGCAGCGGATACGTTTGAGCATATTGACAATTTATCAGCTGCAATGAAAGAGTTGGCTCGTGTTCTAAAATCTGGTGGTTATTTGTACGTATATTTTCCCCCTTTCTATGCCCCTTGGGGTGCCCACATGGTCAATTGGATCACGGTGCCTTGGTGTCAAGTCTTTTTTTCAGAGAAAACTGTCTTAAATGTAGCTCGACGTCTTGAAAAAGAAAACATTGCTATTAATTGTCATTTACCAGTGGAGACCAGGCTTGATTTAGGCAATGGCAAACTTATTCCGTTTGTTAATCACTTAACTATCCAACGTTTTTTAGAAATCATTAATTCCTTGACTATTTGGCATATTAAGTTAGCTAAATTGTTGCCACCAAATTGGCGAAAAGAAGAGAATAAATTGGCAACTAATATTTTCAGAATGTTTAATAACTTTCCTTATCTACGTGAGATGTTTACAGCTAAGGCAGTTTATATTCTGCAAAAACGTTAAAACAAATCAGTAAGAGTTTCTTGTAATGAGCATAAAAAACTGGCTAAATAGTTTGAGAAAGGAAAGCGTTGAGTATGAAGGTTTAACGCTTCCTGCTGTTCACCTACGCACGGGAGGACACCAATTCCGTGAAAACACCTTTTTTGTCTGGTCAGCTAATCAAGAAGTAGAGCGTTTAAAAGCTTGCTTCAATTTGTCAACAGCCTCTGTCCTGCTCGATATAGGATGTGGCTTCGGACGATTGGCCATTGGACTACTTAATACTTTAGATAACATTTCTTATATTGGAGTTGATGTTAATAATAAAGCTATTGAATGGTGCCAAAAACATATTGCCCGCCAATATCCAAACTTTCGTTTCATTCATCTTGATCTACAGAACAAACGTTACAATCCGAATGGCAAGCTAATAGACATCCAATTTAGACTGCCTATAGAAAGTGAAACAATTGATATTGTTTATCTCTACTCTGTATTTTCTCATATGCTCCAAAATGATGTGAGACATTACCTGCACGAATTAAATCGGGTTCTCGTTGTAAATGGTAATCTTTTTTTTACAGCTTTCTCAGAGCAAGATGTGCCTGTAGAAACGGTAAATCCCCCAGGTTACCAAAACATTGACTGGAAAGCTGATCTTCACTGTGTCCGCTATAATCATGAATTTCTGCTTTCCATGATCGAAGAGAGCGGCTTTTTCTTGGAAAAATTTGAACACGGTGATGAAACAGAGGGACAAAGTGCTTTTTACTTGACTAAGAAAAAAGCTGTAAATCAAGATCTACCTACACCTAATCCTTAACATAGACCGTAAGGAACGATTTCTAAACTAGGATGGAGTTCGCATCCATTCTTTACAATTTTTTGTTACAATTGTTTGCGAATCACTCAGGTTTTACAAGCGCAGAAGTAACCTTCAAAATTCAGAAAGCAGCCCAGAATAAAGCAATTCATATGAATTGCTCTACTCAGGGCCGCTTTTTTTATGAGTGTTGCTTCCATTTTTACTTAAAGGGGCATTTACCATTGTTAGCTACTAAAGAAAAAACTTCATTGATTCCACCGTATGGTGGCAAACTCGTTGATTTGTGCGTTCCGGCTGAAGCTTTGGAAGAACGAATTGCTTACGCCAATCAACTTCCCTCTATTCGCCTTTCTGATCGCTCTGTTTGTGACTTTGAGCTGCTGGCCGTTGGCGCTTTTTCGCCGCTGGACCGGTTTATGGGCCAGGCAGATTACCAGAATGTGCTGGACAACATGCGTCTGGCCAACGGCATGGTTTTCCCAATGCCCATTCCGCTGCCCATTGATGATGAAGTTGAAGTTACCATCGGTCAAGATGTGGCGCTGCGCGATCCGCAAAATGAGCTGCTGGCCATTATGCGCGTGGAAGAAGTGTATGCGTGGGATTTGGAAGAAACGGCCGTAAAAGCATTCGGCTCCACAGATCTACGGCATCCCATCGTGGCCGAGATGCACCGCTGGGGCAAGCGCAACATCTCAGGCCCCATGCAGGTGCTGCACCTGCCCACCCATTACGACTTCAAAGATATCCGCCTGACCCCCGCCGAAGTCCGCGCCCAATTGGAAACCTTTGGCCACCAAAACGTGGTCGCCTTCCAGACCCGCAACCCCATGCACCGCGTCCATGAAGAATTGACCAAACGGGCCATCGAAGAAAAAGACGGCGTTTTGCTGCTGCACCCCGTCGTGGGCATGACCAAGCCTGGCGATGTCGATTACTTCACCCGCGTGCGCACCTATCGGGCGCTGGCCAAGAATTATTACGAACCCGACCGCATTCTGCTCTCCCTCCTGCCGCTGGCAATGCGCATGGGCGGCCCGCGCGAGGCACTGTGGCACGCCATCATTCGCCGCAACTATGGCGCCAACCACCTCATCGTGGGACGTGACCATGCCGGACCCGGCAAAGATTCTCAAGGTAATCCGTTCTACGGCCCGTATGATGCCCAGGATTTGGTGGAAAGCTTTAGTGAAGAGATTGGCGTCAAGGTAGTCCCCTTCCGCATGTTGGTTTACCTGCCGGAAGAAGCCCGCTACGAAGAAATTACCAAAGTGAACGACGGCATGAAAACGGCTAACATTTCCGGCACGCAGGTGCGCGAAGAATATTTGCACAAAGGGCAGCTGTTGCCGCAATGGTTCACTCGCCCGCCGGTCGCCGAGATTTTGTCGGAAACGTACCCACCGCGCCATCGTCAGGGGGTTTGCATCTGGTTAACAGGTTTACATAATGCCGGTAAATCGACGACGGCCAATGTGCTCACCACACTGCTGCAAGAATACGGCCGTAACGTCACCCTGCTCGATGGGGATGTTGTCCGCACCCACTTCTCTGAAGGGTTGGGCTACAGCAAAGAAGATCGCGACGACCACGTGCGCCGTATGGGTTTTGTGGCTGCCGAGATTGTGCGGCATGGCGGCCTGGCTGTCTGTGCCGCCGTTAGCCCCTACCGCGCTACCCGCAATGACGTGCGCAGCATGATCGAAAACGACCATTACATCGAGGTGTTCGTTGACACGCCGCTGGAAGTGTGCGAAAGTCGCGATACCAAAGGCATGTATGCTCAGGCGCGCAGCGGTAAACTCACCGGCTTCACCGGCGTCGACGACCCGTATGAAGCACCACGCCACCCGGAAATCCGCATCGACACCGTGAGCAGCTCGGCCGAAGAAAATGCCCACAAAATTGTGGCATTTCTGCTGGATAAAGGATTTATCCGCCCGCATCATTAGAAAATATATTTACTTCAAAAATAAGCGTTCGATTGGTATTTTACTGCAAAGACCCTGAGGGTTTGATTCTTAAAAACTTCGGTTAAAAGGAAGCAAACCCTTAGGGTCTGGACGCGAAAAATAACCGCAAAGAGGATTTATTATGACCGAACAACAAGGATTTGTACTGTGGATGACCGGCCTGTCTGGTGCGGGTAAAACTACTATTGCTTTGGAACTTCTGGAGCAACTGGCTGAGCGCAATTTGCGCCTGGAACGGCTGGATGGCGACGTTGTCCGCGAGAGCCTGACCCGCGACCTGGGCTTCTCCAAAGAAGACCGCGAAAAGAACATCGAGCGCATCACGTTTGTGGCCAAGCTGCTCTCCCGCAACGGCGTCGGCTGCATCTGCTCCTTCATCTCCCCCTACCAATCCATCCGCGACAATGTGCGGGCCAACACTACCAACTTCCTGGAAGTATTTGTGGATGCTCCCCTAGACGTAGTGATTGAGCGGGATGTGAAAGGGATGTACAAAAAAGCATTGGCCGGCGAAATCCCGAACTTCACCGGCATTTCAGACCCGTTCGAAGCCCCGGCCAATCCAGACATTCACGTCCGCACCGACAAACAAACGGTAGAAGAAAGTGCTGCTTTCATTATTGGTGAACTGGAAAAACGCGGACTGATTCCGGTAGCTCAACCGGCATAGACCCATTTCCCCGGAACCACTTTACAAGCACCTGCAAAAACCAAAGTTTCCGGGGAAATTCTTCAGAGACTGGGATTAGAAATTGTCGAATTCCAGTCTCTTTTTTTGCCTATTTACCGCGCACCCTTTATGCTTCTCGGCTATGGATATTCAGGCAGCGCTGGACTACGGCCGTTCCCAACTCACCCCTTCATCTCCTACGCCCAGGCTAGACGCCCGGCTTCTGCTGCAACACCTGCTGGACGTGCCACACAGCTACCTCGTCGTACACCACGACCAGACGCTCACACCGAAACAGGAAGAAAGCTACCGGCAGCTCATCTCCCGCGCCCGGCAGGAGGAACCCGTACCATACATCATCGGACAGGCCACTTTTTTTGATTTTGATCTGCAAGTAGTTCCTGGCGTCCTCATTCCCCGGCCGGAAACAGAGCAGCTGGTGGAGTTGGCCGTCGCCTGGGCAAGGGAGCGTGAAGTAGAAACGGCCGTAGACGTCGGCACCGGCAGCGGCTGCATCGCCATTGCCCTGGCCCGCTTTTTACCTGATTTGCAGGTAACGGCCATAGACATCTCCCCAGAAGCGTTAACCATTGCCCAGCAAAACGCAGCTCTGCTGGCCCCAGGGCGCATTCAGTTCCAACAGAGCGACCTCTTGCAGGCCATCGACCAGCCTGTTGACCTGATTGTGGCCAATTTGCCCTACGTCACCAGTGGCGAGTGGCAGGCGCTGGCTGATGGGGTAAAATTGTACGAGCCAGCGCTGGCTCTGGACGGGGGCGAGGATGGCCTGGATTTAATCCGGAAGCTGTTACAACAGGCAACCACCCGCCTTCGCCCCCACAGCGCTATTTTTTTGGAAATTGGCTGGCAGCAAGGTAATGCTGTGCAAAAGCTGGCCCGAAGTTGTTTTCCAGAGGCAGACGTTGCCGTTTTGCCCGATTTTGCCGGGCATGACCGGATTGTGAAGATTGCTTTGGTGAAACCCTAAGGGTTTTACGAAAGCAGCATTGTTCTCTAGAAGCAAACCCTTAGGTTTTTGGGAAGAGGAAAAATTGGAAAAATTGCAACGGCCGTATCCACCAAGCCACACAAAACTGCTGCCTGCCGACCTGCCGGGGAGCATCACCCAGGCAGCGGCTGAGGCACGGGCGGGTAATCTCATCGTCATTCCCACAGATACCCTGTATGGTCTGGCCTGTGATGCGTTTAATGCCGACGCCATACGGATGATTTATGCGGCCAAGCAGCGGCCGTATTCCAAACCAATTCCCATCTTACTGGCCGACAGCAGCGACTTGACCCGCGTTGTACGCAGCGTTCCCGCCGTGGCCCACACGTTCATTAACCAGTATTGGCCCGGCCCGTTGACTCTTTTGCTGCCGAAACACCCTGATTTGCCGGCGGAAATCTCCAACAATGACAGCATAGCGGTACGCATTCCCAACAATCAGGCCGGACGCGACATTATTCGCGCCGCCGGCGGGGCAATGGCCGTGACCAGCGCCAATCTATCGGGCCAAGAACCGGCCGATACGGCCGTTGACGCTTTGAACAAACTGGCCGGCTGGGTAACGGCCGTTATTGACGATGGCCCTTCGCCCCATGCCGAGGCCTCAACCATTTTAGATTGTACCGGCCACGAGCTAAAAATTCTGCGAGAAGGACCGATTCCAGCCCAGGCGCTGTTGGGCCTGGACAAATAATAATTTATGAGTGCACTGATTATTCCTATTGTCCTGACCTTTGCCGGACTGCTGCTGGCGATTGCCACCTATCAAAGTATCCGGCGCGGCGGGGCGCGCTTCTACACGCTGGAGCGAGAGGCCATTTTACGCCGCGCCATGCTCACGCTGCTGGGCAGCACCCTGCTGTTTATCGCCGCTGTCGGCTATATGGCGTCGCAAGAGCTGCAATCCCAGGCGGCCGAAGAAGGCGCAGACACCGTTGTAGATGGGGAAGCTACCCTGACGCCAACACCGGAGCTAAGCGTTTTCCCGCCCACACCTTCCCCGTCGCCCACAGTGGATGCCGCCATTCCGACGGCGACGCCCACCCCCATTCTCTGTCGCGCCATAGTAGAAGGCACCTCCGGCAACGGACTCACCCTGCGCGACACGCCGGGCGGGGCTGAAATCACCGTCTTGCCGGAAGCCACTTTCGTCACCCTGATTCAGGAAGAGGCGCCACAGGAAGCCAACGGCCTGACCTGGCGCAAGGTGCGGGACAATATCTCCGGGGATGAAGGCTGGGTAGCACAAGATTTCCTCTCGCTTGGCCCCGGCTGCGAGTAACACGTATTCTTGTCTTCCGTTATGAAAATGTATCCGCAGATTTCGCAGGCTTGTGGTGAGCTGCTCAACGCGGTTGAGCACAGCCTAACTATTTCGCAGCTTGACTCCCTCTCTGTGCCTCCGCGTCTCTACGTTGCGCTTTTTTTGGAGGCGGCGTGATTATCGGCATCGATGCCAGCCGCACGAGCAGCGGGCAGCGTACAGGGACGGAAGGATACGCCACTTTTTTGCTGCAAGCGTTGGTGCCCCTGGCAGCGGCCCAAAACCACAGGATTCGGCTTTACTTTAACCAACCGCCTCCACCAGAATTATTTTTCGATCTGCCGCAAGTTGAGCACGTCGCCATTCCGTTCCCACGCTTGTGGACCCATTTGCGACTGGCGGCAGAGCTGCACGCCCGCCCGTCAGACGTTTTTTTCACGCCAGCGCATGTCATTCCGCTGAGCTATTTTGGTCTGTCTGTCGCCACCATCCACGATTTAGGCTATCACCACTTTCCAGCGGCCCACCCCCGGCGGCAGCTTATCTACCTGCGCTGGAGCACGCGGCACAACGGCCGTCGCGCCCGCCGCGTCGTAGCTGATTCCGAAGCCACCAAACGAGACCTCGTCCAGCTAGATGGCATCCCCGCCGATAAGATTGATGTAATTTACCCCGGCGTGGACCCCACCTTGAAGCCCGTAACGGATGATGCGGTGCTGACGGCCGTTCGCCACAAATACAACATCACTCCACCCTATTTACTTTACCTCAGCACGCTGCAACCGCGCAAAAACCTCATCCGCCTCATCCAGGCCTACGCCGCCAGCGGCCTGCTGCACCAGCTGGTGCTGGCCGGCAAACCGGGGTGGCTCTCGCAGCCTATTTTGGAGGTAATCAGTAAACAGTCATCGGTAATCCGTGAACGGATTGTCGTGACGGGGTTTGTGGCTGAGGCAGATAAGGCGGCGCTGCTTTCGGGGGCAACGGCCGTTCTCTATCCATCTTTGTATGAAGGGTTTGGCTTTCCCGTGTTGGAGGCGCAGGCGTGCGGCACGGCCGTTCTCACCGCCAGCACCAGCTCCCTGCCCGAAGTCGCCGGGGATGCCGCCCTGCTGGTCGATCCGCTGGACACGGCGGCCATCACCCAGGGCATGCAGCGGCTGGTTCAGGACGAGACATACCGCCAGGATTTGGTGCAGCGCGGGTTTGAGAATGTAAAAAAGTTTCGCTGGGAGGAAACGGCCGAGCAGGTTCTGCACGCCCTTGAAAAAGCACACCACAAATAACACGAATCCAACGAATAAAAAAATTTGTGCTATTTGCCCATCCGTAAAATTCGTGTTTCGCTTTTATCCCAACTCAGCCAGCACGTCCGCCAATCGCATCGTCGGTTCCCAATCGGCCGGGTCGCCGCCGTCTTCGTAGCTCCACCAGGCAGAAAGCACCGCCTGGGCCAGGCTCCACTGCCGCAGCCGCTCGCGGTCCATGCCTAACGCTTCGGCCAGGATGTCCAGCCGCCGCGCCGTGACGCCTTTCAGATCTGGCTCGTCAAAGAGGTTAAAAGGATTGCGCAGCAGCGCGCCAATCTCGTAAGCCGGTTCACCCGCCACGCCTTTGGGGTCAATCACCCGCCAATCACCACCAGCGGAGAGAATATTGTAGTGGTGCAAATCGCCGTGCAGCAGCACAGCGGCACTGCTGGAGACCAGCAGATCAGTGTAGAGGGATTCGGCCGTTTCCACCAGCTTCTTGTCAAACGGCCCCGTCCCGCCGCCAAGCGCTTGCCGCAGTTCCGCCAACCCTGCCGCCCAATCTGCCACCGAGGGGAAACTGTGGGAAGCAGGCAGCGGCCGCCAGAGGGTTTGCATCACCTGGGCTGCAACCCGTGTGGCCTCATCGTCATCGGTGATGATGGTGAGCATTTCGCCAGGGTAAAGACGCTCCAGCAGCAGAATGCCCGCATCAGGATCGGCATCGAGCAGGCGCACGCAGCCACGGCCATCGTACAGTCGCAGCGCCTCGATTTCGGTGCGCAGCTCCCGGTTGGGCACGCCCGCCTTGAGCACAATTTCCGTGCCGCCGGCCAGCGTGGCCGGGGCAACGTAGTTGTAGGAGAGGGTGAAATTCGTGGGATGCAACACCAAGCCCCAGCGCCGTTCACATTCCGCCAGCAGCTCCGGCAGCCGCGCCAGCCATTCTGCGCCCCCGGTGAAGGTTGTGGATACAGTTTTGATGAAATGTGTTGGAAGCTTCATCGTTCAGCAATTTTCACGCAAAGGGGCAAAGTGGCAAGGAAAAAACTTTGCACCTTCTGCAACCAAAACCTGACAGGTTTACAGTACTATTTTGTCAAAAGGTTTAGTCACCTTGAAAACCTGTCAGGTTTGTTGTTTGCTAACGGAGTAAAAAGCCGTGCCGCAGCGGATCTTCCGGGTCGATGAGCAGTTGGTTGACGCCGCAAATGTGCGCCGTGCCGCTGACCTGGGGAATGACGGCCGTATGCGGCCCAAATTCTGTCGTCGCCACCACTTCACCCGTGAAGGTGCTGCCAATGATGCTCTCTACCACAAACGGCTCGTTCAGGCCGATTTCCCCCCTGGCAAAGTGCAGCGCGGCGCGGGCGCTGACGCCGGTGCCGGTCGGGCTGCGGTCCACCTCGCCATCGGCAAAGATGCAGACGTTGCGGCTGTGGTGCGCCGGGTCGTGCGCCGCGCCGACAAAAATGGTGCCGTACAAAAAGCCCAAATCCGGCTCAAACGGATGCTCAATGGGCAGGCTGGCCATCACGGCGTGCTTGATCCGCCGCCCCAAATCAATTAATTGGCGAAAATCATCGGCCGTCAATCCAAGCCCCATCTCCTCGGCCAGCACAAAAGCGTAGAAGCCGCCGCCGTAAGCGACGTCGTAGCGGACCGTGCCCAGGCCGGGCACGTCCACCGTTTGATCCAGGGCAAAGACAAAAGAGGGCACGTTGTGGAATGAGACGGTGGTGATACGGCCGTCTACCCTTCGCCCCGTCGCCACCACCCGTCCGGCAGGCGTATCAATCTTCAGCACCGGTGCATCGCCGGGCCTGTCGATCATCCCCGTATCCAGCGCCACCTTTGTCAGAGCAATGATGCCGTGGCCGCACATTGTGCTGAACCCTTCGTTGTGCAAAAAGAGCACGCCCAGGTCGCCGTCCGGCGTCACCGGTTCGGTGAAGATGCAGCCGTACATGTCGGCGTGGCCGCGCGGCTCCCACAGCGTCGCTGTGCGCAGCCAGTCGAGATTCTCCTGCGCATAGCGCCGCTTGGCCAGAATCGTATCGCCGGGAATGGGCGGGATGCCGCTGGTGAAAATCCGCAGCGGTTCGCCCGCCGTGTGTGCATCAATCGCCGTAATTTGGTGCCAATGTTTAGGCGGTGTCCAGTTTGTGGGCATAGGGTTCTCCTTTCGGTGACATGGTGAATTATTTTGCAATGTTGGGAGGAAAAAGCAAGAATTTCCATGTTTGTTTTGCCTCTTTGCCCCTTTGCGTTAAATTCTCAAGGAATTGCAAATGAACGTCGATAAACGCAGACCAATTCTCCGCGCCTCTGCGTTAAAAAGAAAAAGGAGCAAATGATGTTTGATGTGTTGGTAATTGGCAAGGGGTTGATGGGGTCGGCGGCGGCGCGGTATTTGCGTGAATTTGGGGCGGATACGGCCGTTCTCGGCCCCGACGAACCGCAAAAGCTGCAAACCCACGACGGCGTCTTTGCCAGCCATTACGACCAGGGGCGAATCACCCGGCGGCTGAGCAAGGATTTAACCTGGGCCACGCTGGCCGAGCGTTCGATTGCCCAATACCGTGCCCTGGAAGCCCAAAGCGGCATCCAATTTTATGAGCCGACGGGAGGGCTGTACGTGGGATCGGCTGACGGCTCGCACGCCTACTGGCAAAACGCGGCGGTCATCGGCCAGCGCTTTGCCGTGGCGTATGATGAGCTGTCAGCCGACGAGTTGGCAACCCAACTGCCGAAGCTGCATTTTCCGGCGGGCTTTGCCGGGATTTTAGAACATGCCCCGGCCGGCTACATCAATCCACGCGGGTTGATTGCGGCGCAGTTGGCCGTTTTTGCAGAACAGGGCGGCACGATTTTACGGGAAACGGCCGTCACCGTCACCCGCCACTCAAATCATGTTACCGTCCAAACCAAAGAAGGCAATCGGTATGAAGCCCGCAGGCTGCTCCTCGCCGCCGGTGGGTTCAGCAACTGTTTTGATTTGCTGGATCACCCCCTCCCCCTGCGCCTCAAAACAGAAACGATCATCCTGGCCGAGGTGGATGAAGCGGAGGCCGCCCGGCTGGGCGACATGCCCACCGTCATCTATGCTATTGATTCGCCAGACCTGACCGATATTTATTTGCTGCCGCCGATTTTGTATCCGGACGGCCGTACCTACCTGAAAATGGGCTGCAACACCCGGCTCGACCAGACCTTACCACATGGCTTGCCTGACATTCGTCGCTGATTGATCCGCTGATCGAGCGACGACATGATGCCCGCCATGCGCGCCGCGCTGGAAGGCATCATTCCGGGGCTGCGGGCACAGTCGTGGCACACCAAACGCTGCCTGATCACCTACACACCGCACGGCAAGCCGTTCATCGACGCGGTGGTGCCGGGGCAAGTTTATGTGGCTACTGGCGGCAACGGCTCCTCCGCCAAATCGTCAGACGCCATTGGCCGGCTTGCCGCCAGCCTCGCCTGGCAAGACGCCTGGCAGGATGACGAGCTAGACGCCGCACTTTTTAAGGTTTTATAGATACGGATGCTTTCCGCGCCCAAAATGGTCGGCCATCACTTTCAGCCAGAACATCGCTTAAACCGGCGGCGTGGCCATGGCGATGAAGAATGCCACAAAAACCAGGACCAAGACGACAATCACGGGAGACAGATAACGAAGATAAGTAGAGGGAACGGCCGTATCTCGCACCACCGCCTTGTTTTCCGTCGCAAAATAATTGCCAACCGTCTGCCCTACCCAGGCCATACCCAACGCCGCCACCGCACACGCCAGCAGCATCGTGGGCAAATTCCCGGCGGTGATCGTCGGATATAGGTAAAATCGGTTTATCAGCGGGAAAGAAACGGCCGCCATCCCGACCAATCCGGCCAAGCCGACGGCAAGCCAGCCAGACGGCCGTTTGCGCCATAAGGCAAACCCCAACCACAAATCCAGCGCCAGCAGCGGCGCCAACGTACAAAGCCAGGCATTAAGCGTAATCGCCTCAAAGTCAAAGCTGAGACGCAAAATTTGCCGTATTGCCAGCGCCACCAGGCCAACGGCCGTGGCCGCCCCGACCCTTTGCAGCGAATGGGCCGTCAGCGTGCCGGTAAACAGTAGGCAGCGGCTGGATGGCCGGTGTTTTGTGGCCTTTGGGCAACGGCCGTATCAATAAATGCCAGCCTGCCACACCCAATCCGACAATAACCAGCAGCAGAATGAGCACGCCCACCAGGAAAACGGCCGTACTCACTCCACGCGGCACGCCCCCCCAGACTGCCAATCAGCCAGCCCCGGCGGCGCGCCAAAAATTTGATCGGGAAATTTTGCGTCGTCATTTTCTCTCCTACTGCCTCCACTATTTTCCTTACGCGCTTTAACTATTGTATACTCGCAATTGACTTTTTCAGAGTCCGTCATTTTTCACTTATAACAAAAAAGAGGCAGCTATGCACATTCTCATCACCGGCTCCAGCGGCCAGATTGGCACCAATTTGGGACTTCACTTGCGGGCTCAGGGGCATTCCGTGTTTGGCATCGACAAACGGCCGAATAGTTGGACCAACGAGATCAAAACGCTGCTGCAAGATTTGAGCACGCCGCAGCAGCACTTTGAGCAGGGCATCGGCCATGTGGAATACCCGCCGGACCTGGACGCCGTGGTCCACTTTGCCGCCCACGCCAAGGTGCATGAACTGGTGGAGCAGCCGGACCGCGCCCTGGAAAACATCACCATGACCTACAACGTGCTGGAATTTTGCCGCCATAACAACCTGCCGCTCATCTTCAGCAGTTCGCGTGAGGTGTACGGCGACATCCACCGCTACATCACGGAAGAAAGCTATGCCGACTTTGCCTTCACGGAGAGTCCCTACTCGGCCAGCAAGATTTCCGGCGAGGCGCTGATTTACAGCTATGCCCAATGTTATGGGCTGCGTTATCTGGTTTTTAGGTTTAGCAATGTGTACGGCCGTTACGATAACGATCTGGAGCGAATGGAGCGCGTCATCCCCCTCTTCATTCGCAAAATTAGCAGCCGGGAGCCAATCACCATTTACGGCGAGGATAAGGTGCTGGACTTCACCTACATCGATGACTGCGTCAGCGGCGTGGCCCGTGGGCTGGAACGATTGGTAAGCGGCGAGATTAAAAACCACACCATCAATCTGGCATTTGGCCAGGGGAACAGCCTGGTGAACATGGCCAAATTCATCGGCGAAGCGCTGGGCATTGAGCCCGACATGACCATCGAGCCGGCCCGCGTCGGCGAAGTAACCCATTACGTAGCCAACATCGGCAAAGCCCGCGCCCTGCTGGATTACCAGCCCACCACCTCGCTGCGCGACGGCATTCACAAAGCGGTGGCCTGGAGCACGGCCTGGTGGGATGGTGAACGGTAAACCGTTATCGGTAATCGGTGAGCCGTATACCGATTACTGACCACCGTACGCGAAGCGGTCGCGCAGCGACATCACGGATTACCGATTACCTACCGTCCTAGCCCTTTGGTACTATGTCGGGAAGCGGTAAAGCTGTTTACACTTCATTCACGTATCGTTCACGTAACATTTTTATAAAGTTTGTACCGTTAATTGCTAGAACAATCTTGCCGAACTGTCTATGAACAACAGCATCGCACAATTAGACACCCTTTTACAACAGGCTGAAACGGCCGCACAGCGGCACAGCCAGCACTCACGGCTTACCAAGCAGCACATCAGCCGCAAACTGGAGCGAACTGATTGCGACACGGTGGCCCAGCAGCTGGATGCAATCTACCAGCATCGTCCCTCCCACCTGCCCGATCCGTGGCGCGTGGCCCAGCAGCTTACCCTTTATAAATATCCCAAATCATGGAAGTAGACGTGTCTCTCAAACAAGGACAAATCTGGTGGTCACAGCCGCCAGAACTGTCGGAGCCACAGCCCGTTCTTGTTATTCAAAGTGATGCTTTTAACCGCAGCGTGCTGGAAACGGCCGTATGCATCACCCTCAGTCCGGACTGGAAACTAGCCCCCGCCCCCGGCAATGTGCTCATTGCCCAGTCCGACTCCGGCCTGCCCCACCCCTGCGTGGCCAACGTGGCCCAAATTATTACCATCGACCGCCACTTCCTGACGGAATACGCCGGCACCGTGCCCAACTTCATTTTGCAAAGTGTCCTCGACGGCGTGCAGCTCGTTGTTGGGCGCAGTTAGCCGCTAAAGGGGCCAGTCGCGCAGCATCCGCTCGGTTTCTTCAGAATGGCCCATCTCGTCGCGCACGATATCTTCCAGCGCCACAACCAATCCTTTATCGCCATAAGCGTCAGCCTCTTCGGCTCGCTGAGTGTAATCTTTGCCCGCTCGCAGCTCGGCAGCCAGCACCGCTTCCAACATTTCACGATTGCTGCTGGCTGCGGGTACAGGACGTGGCGTTGTCGTTGGTTCGCCACCCAGAGCCACAATCTTATTGGCCAGAAACTGCGCATGTACCTGCTCGTCGGCCACCTCCTCCAGGAAAAATTGTGACAGTTGTGGCCGGTAAGGGCCGGTGGCCTTGGCTGCATAGGTGATATACTGGATGATAGCCCCCAGTTCGCCTGCCAAATCTTCGTTTAATTTGTCAATCAGCTTTTGCTTATCCATTTTCACTCCTTTAGAAAATAATTGGTGAGATTGTTAGATAGTTAGTATGCCAGGAAGGTGACAGTGGTACAAGTGATATTCATCACGACTGCGGCCACGCCCGATACGGCCGAAACGTATAATATTTGGGCCGCAAATCCAGCCGCACGTGCAGCCAGTACACGCCCAACCCGGAGGTGCTGACCCACAACGGCCGTTCTCCCACCTGGTCTTGTACAGCCGTTCCCACCCGCTGCCAAAACTGGTGCTGCTGCGCCAGGGAGGCGCTGCGGCTAAAAATGGCCAAATGGGCAAACTGATCGGCAGACGCCTGGGGGCAGGGCACAATCAGTTGGGCGTCGCCGCCCAGATTGGGAAAATCGACGACGGGATCGGCAACAGGATCGTCGCTGAAATAAGAAGCAAAGGCGTGGCGCTGGGCCGGCACCTTAGCCAGTTGGGGGGCATTGACGAGGACAAATTCAAACGGCCGTGCCGACAACTTTTCCGTAACAGGCGGCGTTTCCCAAAAGTAGGCAGCAAATGGGGCGTCGGCTAAAAGATTGATGAAAAGGGTGCGGAATGATTCATCGCTTTGCCATTTTTGCAGGGTTTCTTGGTAGGTGAACGGCCGTTCACCGTCTAGAATCTGCACCTGTTGCACTTGCCCATCCCGCAAAATGTCTACGCTCGATTTGAGCATAAGCGAATACCCCTATTTATTGCTGAGAGTTTGTACGGCCGTTGCCCAGTCATTATATCTTGATATGTATCTGCTACATATATCTAAGCACATGCGCCCACCTGTCTGCTACCTAAACTAATCTACACTGGCGAAAATGCCGGTTCCAAAGTGTGTGCGATGCATGTGTACCACACCACCAAACCCAAGTTACTTCCATCACTCCCCTCAATCTACGTGCTAGCCACGCTGTTATGATATTTAGCGTTTCCCCGGAAACCTTTAGATAGACGAATCATCTGGAATGCAGTTTCCGGAGAAATAATGATTTTAGTTTATGAGGAGGAAGAAACTCATGCGAAAACCTCGTATTTTGTGGCAACTTGTCGGATTAATCGTCGTCCTTGCCTTAGCGCTGGCTGCCTGTGGCGGTGACACGACGGATACAGAAACCACTGAAGGAGCCGAACCGCTCACCGAAGAAGAACCGCTAGAAGAGCTCGAGGAAACCACTGAGGGAGTGGCAGATGAACCCACTACCGTATCCCTGTGGTTCCATTCAGGACGCGGCGCTGAGCGGGACGCGCTGAATCAAATCCTGAGCAATTTTGCTGATGAGCATCCCAACATCACCGTGGATGCGGTTGAACTGCCGGAGGGCAGCTACAACGATCAGGTGCAGGCGGCGGCTTTTGCCAACGATCTGCCCTGCCTGCTGGACTTTGACGGACCGAACCTTTACAACTACGTTTGGGGCGGTTTCCTGCTTCCGCTGGATGATTATGTTTCCGATGAAATGCGCAACGACTTTTTGCAGTCGATCATAGACCAGGGAACGTTCCAGGATGGCAACCTGTACAGTCTGGGCCAATTTGACTCCGGTCTGGCGATCTGGGCGCGGCAATCCTACCTGGAAGAAGCCGGTGTTCGCATTCCCACCATCGAAGAACCGTGGACCCGCGAAGAGTTTAACGACGCCCTGGCAGCCTTGCAAGAACTGCCTGAGGTAGAGTATGCGCTGGACCTGAAAATCAATTACGGCCGTGGCGAATGGTTCACCTATGGCTTTGCCCCCATCCTCTGGAGCGCCGATGCCGGCCTGATTGACCGTGATGATTACCAGAGCGCCGATGGGGTTTTGAATAGTCCTGAAGCCATAGAAGCCATGGAAATGGTGCAGGATTGGTTTGAAAATGGTTATGTCAACCCTGAACCAGCCGGCGACACCGAGTTTATTGATGGCGATGCCGCTTTAAGCTGGGTTGGTCACTGGGTTGCTAACCAATATCAGGAAGAATTGGGGGACGACTTGCTCTTACTGCCCATGCCCGACTTCGGCGATGGACCCAAAACCGGCATGGGCTCCTGGAACTGGGGCATCACCACCACCTGCCCCAATCCTGACGCCGCCTGGGAGGTTCTCTCTTTCCTGATGGAGCCGGAGCAGATCTTGATCATGACCGATGCCAATGGCGCGGTTCCGGCCCGCCAGTCGGCATTGGCCATGTCTGATCAGTATGGTGAAGGCGAGATGCTCAATCTGTTTATTGAGCAGAATGAGGAAGGCTTCACCGTACCGCGACCGATTACACCGGCTTATCCGGCCATCACGACCGCTTTTGCCGAAGCGTTTGACAACATCAAGGACGGTGCTGATGTGGAAGAAGAATTGAATGCGGCCGTTGAAGAGATCGACAGCGATATTGAAGCCAACGACGGGTATCCACTCAACTAGACGGCCGTCACTGTGACACGCATCGTTTGTAAATAATCATGTTTGCACCAGAGAATGTGACGCGCTCGCATTCTCTGGTGCTTTTTCTTGAGGAGGTACATCATGGCCGTTGTTCCTGCAAGGGCTGAAACGGATTCGGGAAGGTCACCAACATTACAGCGCAGAGAAGAGCGTTCTGCCTGGGCATTTATGCTGCCCTCCGTGCTCTTGCTGCTGGTTTTTCTCGTGGCACCTTTTGTGATGGCTATTGGCTTTTCTTTTACCAATCAGCGCCTGATTTCTAATCCCAATCGGCCAACGCGATTTGTGGGGCTAGAACATTATCAGGAGATTGCGGCAGATATGGGGGAGGCGGTGGAAACGGCCGTAACCAACATCACCACCGGCGATGACGGCCGTTTGCCCACGCTGCCCAAAGCATTGTGGAACAATTTACTGTTTGCCATCATCGTCGTGCCCATCCAGACAGCTTTGGCCCTTTTTCTGGCCATGCTCATCAACCAAAAGATCAAATTCTCTAACGTGTTCCGCACCATCTACTTTGTGCCCGTCGTGGTGCCGATGGTGGTGGTAGCGGTGATCTGGACCTTTCTCTATAACCCCGGCGAAGGCACCATTAATGCCTTTTTGCAGACCATTTCATTTGGCCTCATCGGGCCGTTTGACTGGCTCAACGATCCCGCGCTGGCTTTCCCGGCTATTATGATTCTCTCAATCTGGCAGGGCGTAGGCTTCCAGATGGTAATCTACCTGGCGGGACTGCAAGAGATACCGGAAGAGCTATACGAAGCGGCGGCGATGGACGGGGCCAACAAGGTGCAGGAATTTTTCTACGTGACCCTGCCCATGCTGCGCAACACGACCATTTTTGTCGTGGTTTCCACCACCATCCTGGCCTTCCGCCTGTTTGACCAGATTCAGGTGATGACTCAGGGTGGCCCGCAAAACGCGACGGTAACGGCCGTTCTTCACGTCGTCAACGTCGGTTTTCGCAACCAGCGCATTGGCGAAGCTTCGGCCATCACCATTATTTTCTTCTTAATTGTCTTGGCCATTTCCCTGGTACAGCGCGCTTTTCTTAGAGAAGAAAGGACGGTTCAAGAATCATGACAACATTAGAAACGACTCCCCAGAAACATGTGCACAGCAGTGGTTACCTGTGGCGCAAATGGAGCCGGGCCGCCCTAAACTACATCCTCATGATTTTGCTGGCGCTGTTTTTTGTGTTCCCCATTGTGTTTATGCTGGTAACCGCCTTTAAGACCAACGAAACGCAGGTGCTGCGCGATGTGACGTCATTGCGGGCATTTCTGCCCGTGGGTGATTTGGGAATACAAAACTTTTTTGATGTGTTTGAGCGGCAGAATTTCGGCCGTTTTATGCTGAACTCGATCCTGATTGTGGTAACCACGATTGTGTTTGGGCTGCTGGTCAACAGCATGGCCGCTTATGCCCTGGCTCGCCTGCGCTGGCGCGGCCGCCGTTTGACACTTTCCATCATTATCGCCCTGATCATCATTCCGCTGGAGGCTGTGGCCATTCCCCTGCTGCTGTTGGTGAACCAGTTTGGCTGGCTGGACACGTACCACGTACAAATTATCCCCTTCATCGCTGACGCCTTTTCCATCTTCCTGTTCTACCAATTCTTCATTGGTCTGCCGCGCGATTTGGAGGAAGCGGCGCTGGTGGACGGGGCCAGCCGTTGGCGCATCTATTGGAACATCGTCGTACCCCTCTCCCGGCCCGTGTTTGCCACGGTAGCCATTTTGCAGTTCTTGTTCCGCTGGGGCAGCTTTTTGTGGCCGCTGATGGTGACGCGGAGTGAGGAAGTACGGCCGTTAATGATCGGCATGCAGCAATTTTTTGGCCAATATCCGCGCCTGTGGGGCGACATCATGGCCTTCGCCGCCATGATCACCGTACCGGTACTCATTATCTTCCTGCTCTTCCAGAAATGGTTTGTGCAAAGCGTGGCTTCAACCGGGGTCAAGGGCGGCTGACCAAATCGCTCAGCTTCCTGTTGAGCGCAAACATGCACATTCACCGCTTTGGTGTGTGTAAAAATTACCCCAACACTATATCGATCCAATCGGGCGCGACTGGTGGGAAACAAACTGTTGCTGCAAGGCAACGATCGCTTCCCGCCAGTTCCGCCCCAACATACGGCTGCATCCCCATCCCATTAAAACTGGACGTTTGAACAGGACGATTCCCCTCGACAATGATCCACAACCTGATACGATCTCCGGCGGACAAGAGGAACCGATTGATGACCCAAAGCGAATTCACCGTTGCCGACGCCTACAGCTACGACCACCGCTCTACCCTGCGCTGGCTGCAATCCCACATTTTGCGCTACAAGGGGCTGCTGCTCACCTTCTTGCTCACCACGTTAGGCATGGCATCGGCGCAAAGCATGACGGCCGTTACCGTCGGTTGGGCGTTCGACAGCGTGATTCAAAACGAGGGGCGCACCGGGCTAACCACAGCGGCACTGTACGTGGTGGCCGCTTACGTGGGCTACGGCCTGTTCGACATCGTTAACAGCCTGTCGATTCGGGTGCTGGCCCAGCGGGTGGAGCGCAACACCCGCGACGAGTTGTACCTGAGCCTGCTCAGCAAAAGCCAGACCTTCCACGGCCGGCAGCGCGTCGGCGATTTAATGGCCAGGGCCACCAACGACGTGCAGCAAATCGGCTTGTTTGTCAGTCCGGCGCTGGGCACCACTACCGAGTCAATTCTCACTCTGCTGGTGCCGCTGGTCACCATTACCACGCTAGACTACCGTCTGCTGCTTCTCCCTATTGTTTTCCTCATCGCTACTTATTTTGCCCTGCGCCGCTACAACGACAATCTGAACCCCGTCGCCACCGAGCTGCGCGCCACCTTTGCCGAGATGAACGCCGGGCTGGCGGAAACTATCTCCGGCATTGAGGTAGTAAAAGGGTTTGCCCAGGAACCGGCCGAAGAGGCCCGCTTTAGCCACAACGCCGGGGCGTACCGCGACGCCTTCGTGCGCGAGGGTGAGGTGACGGCCCGCTACCTGCCGCTGCTGCTGTATGGCCTGCTGATTGGCCTGGGCTTCGGCCACGCGCTCTACCTGTTCATGCAGGGGATTGTTTCTGTAGGACAGGTGATTGCTTTTATGGCCCTGTTAGGCACGCTGCGCTCCCCTATCCGCTTCTTGCTGCGCAACATTGCCACCTTCCAGCAAAGCCTGGCCAGCGCCGAGCGCATTTTGGAGATGATCCTGACGGAGACTGAGCTGGATCAGAACAAAGCAGGCGTGGTGCAGGAGATGGAAGGGGAAGTGGTGTTTGAGAATGTGAGTTTTGGGTATGGCGAGGTTGCAGGTGGCAAGTGGCAGGTGGCAGGTAATGGGTCAACACAGTCTCTCGTTTTGCAGGGGATTTCGTTCCGGGCGGAGCCGGGGCAGACGGTGGCGATTGTGGGGCAGACGGGCGCGGGTAAGAGCACGCTGACCAAGCTGCTGAACCGGACGTTTGATGTGGGCGACGGCCGTATCCTCATCGACAACATTGACGTACGCGACTGGAACCTGGACAGCCTGCGCGGCCAGATTGGCGCCATTGAGCAAGACATCTTCCTCTTCTCGCGCACCATTGCCGAAAATATCGCCTTTGGCGCGCAGGCCGACGTGCCCCAGGCAGAAATCGAAGCGGCGGCAAAGCAGGCCCAGGCGCATGAGTTCATCATGCGCTTCCCCGACGGCTATGAAACAAAGATTGGCGAGCGGGGCGTGATGCTTTCCGGCGGGCAGCGGCAGCGATTGGCCATCGCCCGCGCCTTCCTCAGCGATCCGCGCATTTTGGTCCTGGATGATTCCACCAGCGCCATCGACAGCAACACCGAGGACAAAATTCAGCGGGCCATGCACAGCATCCTGGCCGGGCGCACCACCCTGCTCATCACCCACCGCCTGTCGCA
>CALBTC010000244.1 GCA_937967805.1 uncultured Anaerolineaceae bacterium | reverse complement strand
TGGTGGTCCAGCCCTGGCTGGTCTCGAAGTCATCGAAGAAGATGGTGCCGCCGGGACCAGGTGTCGCCGTTGGTGGTGGTGTATTCGTCGCAGTTGGCGGCGGTGTGTTAGTAGCCGTAGCTGTTGCTGGCGGTGTGTTTGTTGGTGTGCTGGTGGGCCCGGTTGTTGGGGTTGGCGTTGGCGGCAGTGGCGTATTCGTAGCCGTGGGCACAGGTGTATTCGTGGCAGTTGCTGTTGGTGGCGGTGTGGGTGACGGGGTTGGCGTTGGTCCGCTATCGGCGGCGGTGATGCGCACGTCGTCTACGGCCGCTTCAATCAGGCTGCCGGACCCGGCATCGGCCGCTTCAATGAGCAGATAAACCGTCTGCCCGGCAAAGGCGGTGATGTCCGTGCTGAACGTATCCCAGGCGGCGTTGTCGTTGTCGCCGCTGCCCAGCTCTTCAAACAGCAGCGTTGTTGACCCGCTCACCAGGCTCACGCGCAAGAAGTCGTCGCTGGTGGCGTTGTTCAGGTGGGCCAGGTAGTAAGAGAAGGAGAGGTCGATGTTGCTGCTGGCAGGCAGGTTGATGTTGGGCGAGCGGATCGAGGTGACGCCATTGTCGATGTCGTGCGTGCCGACGCTGCTGCCGGCTAATGGTCCTGTCACCAGGTCGTTGTTGCCGCTGACGGTGGTGCCCAACTGCTTCACGCCGCTGGAGCTGGTTTCCTCAGGATTGGCCCGTTCCCACTGCCCGGTGGTGGCCGTGTCGGTGCCGTTGGGATTGGTACTCCAGCCCAGATTGCTCTCGAAGTCATCAAAGAAAATGGTGCTGGGCGGTGGTGGTGCGTCATCGTCGATATAGAGGAAGATGGCGCTGACGGCGCCCCAGTTACCGCTGGCGTCCTGGCCGCGCACGTACAAAATGTGCTGGCCTTCGCTCATGCCTGTGGTGTCGATGGTGGCGGTGGCGCCTTCAACGGTGCTGTTGAAATTGCCGTCGCTGGCGCTCATGGCGACGGCCGTTCCCCCATCCCACGGCGGCGCGTCGAGGTAATATTCGGCAGCGGCAATGCTTTGTGTGGGCTCGGTGCCGTTGCTGTTGTTGTAACGGCCGTCGTCAATGCTGGCGCTCAAATTGACAACTGTGCCAGACGGTACACCGGGGAGTGCAGAGCCGATATCGAGCGATACATTGATGGCATCTGGCCCGGCGGGGGTAATGTATGGGGCGCGCACCACCTTGAGGGCGTACATGAGCGACGGCATGTTGTCCGGCACCAGTGTGTTTTCAAAGTAGCTGCAATCTTCAAAAAATTCGGTACCTAATTCGTAGGTAAAGGCGGCCAGACCCATTTCGCCGTAGGCAAAGGAGGTAGTGGTGCCGTCGGTGGGGTAGAGGCCAATCGACTGCTGTGGCGTGTGGCCGTTGAAGTAGGCCAGCTTGCGCCCCAGCGTTTGCAACTGCGTGCCGTTGGGCGCGGGGGTGCTGGTGTGGCCCCACGGCCAGAGCAGCAGCCGTCCGGAGCTGTGAATGTCCAGGTAAATGCCTTCGGTATCTAGCGGGGCTGGCGAGCTATCGCCGGGGCCGCGATTATCAATAAAGTTGTTCTGGATGTAGTTAACCACGGCCTGGGTTTCCGGCTCAGAGGCGGCACTGGCGCCGCGATAGGTATCGGAGCATTGGCTGCCGCTGGAGCCGCCACAGCAGCCCCAGTTGTAGGGGAAGTTGCGGTTAAGGTCAGCGCCCCGGCTGTTGCTGGTGGGGCTGCAATAATTCTGGTTGGTGTTTTTGCGCCACAGAATGCCCGTTTCGGCCTGTTTACGGCCGTCCGGGTTCGCTTGCAGCATAAAATGCACTTCGTGATAATCTAAAATCCAGGTGGCGTCCGGATCGGTGCCGTGGTTGGTGACCAGGAATTCAGCCAGGCGGGTGGTGAGTTCGGCGGTGGTGTATTCGCGGGCGTGTATGGCGCTGGTGATAAAGATGATCGGTTTAGGGCCGGGAACGGCCGAGTTGGTCAGCTTCAGCACCTGCAAATCATAACCGCCAAGGCCCTGTGTCTTTTCCCAGGAATTGCCCACGTCGCTCCAGGAAGCCAGGCCGGGGTAGTTGGTGGCCAGGGATGCGGCCGTGGTAAATGTTTCCTCTACCGTGCGGTAGCAGGCGTAGCCAGGAATTGTTTGGATGCCGGGAGAGGCCGCCGCCAGATTATTTTCAGGCGAGTAATAAGCGGTCAGGGCCTCGTCTACTTCAAATTGCAGACCGGAATCTTCGAGCTGTTCTAGTTCCTCCTTGTTTACTGCCAGGAGCAGGTAGCCTTTGCCATAGTCCGATTCTAACGGTTCAAAGGTGATGGCAATTTGCCGGGCGGTGGCCAGGTCGTCAAAGTAAACGCGTACGACCAGGCTGCCATCTTCCAGCGGGCCGGCAAAGACTCGCTGCGGTTCCTGGCTGCGGTTGGGTATGGCAATGGCTGTCAGTAGACCAACGAGGCCAATGAGTAAAATAAGTCGCCATTTTTTCATGTTGTTCTCCTTAGATTAATCCTCCCGCAGGTTTCGTCTTTAAGGAGAGTAATTAACCGGAGCCTGCGGGAGGTTGGTTTTGGAAATTATTCGCCGGCGTACCACCAATCTGCGGCGGTGATACGGCCGTCTTCACAAACAAAAAACAAAAAGTCATGGGTGCCGCGCCATTCGTACACCAAAAATTGGGCAGCTTCGTTTTGCGGCGGTTCATAAGTGGGTAGGCTTTGGATCAGATCATGCAGGGGATCACCTCCTTGAACAGTGTGGTCGGGCTGTTGCAATAAATCGGTTAGCTGTGAACAGCCCAAATTGCTGGCGCCTAACCGAGCGCCTAATTCGAGCATGGCCGTGTGCTTGCGCCCCAGCCAACGATCGACATCTTCATCCCAGTCACCCCCGGTAAACTGCCCCGGCACCTTGCGCAGGGCAAGATAGTCGGCAATCAGTTCTCTGGTTTCGGCGTCAACTGTGCTGGTTGGTGTTGGCGTGGTTGAGGTTTCGCTGGAGACGGCTGTGTCGCTGTTTTGGCGGTTGTCGGCAGCAGGCAAGCAGGCAGGTAGAAAACACACGAGGATCAAAACCAGCCATTTCGCGTTCATTGCGCTCCAGATGATAATCTCAGGCGTGGGTGATAGGTTTTTCTTAAAGCGAGTTAGAAGTTTGGTTGTGATGAAGGGCTGTGAAGTTTTTGATAAAAGATAAACTTACCAATGAGGGTTGCCGGCACATTCTAGCCTAACAAAGTGGAATGTCCAAGCAATCTGAGGAGCAGAACGATATGATTGAAAAACAAACCGACATTATTGTGGTGGGTTCTGGACCGGGTGGGGCGACCGTGGCGCGAGAATTGGCCCGCGCCAGCGCGGGACTGGCAGTCACCCTTTTGGAGCGTGGGCGCGACTGGCGGCAAAATCCGCTCTATGGCACGTATCCCGGTGCGATGCTGTATGCCGATCGCGCTTCGTTCTTGTTCACGCAGGAGGGATTGAACATCATACGGCCGCTTATGCTGGGTGGCGCGACGAGCATGTATTGTGGTTGTGCTGAACGGCCGTTACCCTGGTGGCAGTCCAAATACGGCATCGATCTCAGCCGGGAAGCGGAAGAGACGATGGCCGAACTACACATCGCGCCGCTGCCCGCCGACCTGCGCGGTGTTGCCTCCACCCGCATCGCCGCTGCCGCTGCCGATTTGGGCCTGGATTGGCAGCCGCAGGACAAATTTATGGTGCCGCAGCGCACGAACAATGACTTTGACTGCGGGGCCAAATGCATGTTGGGCTGCCGCTGCGGCGCCAAGTGGAATGCAGCCGAATTTGTCGATGAGGCGGTGCCGCAGGGCGTTGATGTGTGGACCGGGGCAAGGGTGGATAAGGTTATTTGGGAAAACGGCCGTGTCCGCGGCGTTACCGGGCAGCAACTTGGTCAACCGTTCCGGCTGTGGGGCAAAGCGGTGGTCCTGGCCGCCGGGGGCATCGGCACGCCGCTTATTTTGCAGCGCAGCGGCCTGACCCAGGCGGGCCAGGGCATGACGATGGATACGACGGTGATGGTGTACGGCCACGCACCTAGCAAAGGTATTGGCCAGGAGCCACCCATGACCTGGTGCTGTGCCGATGACGAGCTGGGCGTGCTTTACTCCACGCTGATCGACCCGTGGCTCAATTACCCCCTGGTGATGCTGCAAAAAGGGCCGGCCTATTCGCTCACCTGGCACCGCTGGGGGCACACCTACGGCGTCATGATTAAGTTGAAGGATGAAGTCAGCGGTGCGGTACAGGCGCAAAAACGCGGCTTCACCATCAGCAAGGGGCTGACGGCCGGCGACCGGCAGCGGCTGGCCCGGGCGGAGGCCACAGCCGGGCGCATTTTGCGGCAGGCGGGCTGCGATTCTGACACCATTTTCACCACGCCGCTGCGCGGCACGCATCCGTCGGGCACGGTGCGTCTGGGCGAAATGTTGGATAGCAATTTACAAACCGAGATCGCCGGGTTATACGTGTGTGATGCCTCCGTCTTCCCCGAGGCGCTGGCGCGGCCCACCGTGCTCACCATCATCAGCCTGGCGAAGCGGTTGGCGGCGCAGTTGCAATCTACTATCGGATGAATGTAAAGTGTGTCGAAATGCGTAACCACCATTAGACATGATATGGGTTTTCGAGTTTGTTTTTTATGGAGGTAAACGTATGAACTGGTCAAGGTTTACTACTATTGGAGCCTGGGGGGCTGTTATACTATTTGCCGGTTTGCTGATGGGCTGCACCGGCAATGTTGAGGAAGACGCCACCGTCCAGGCCGTTGTCGAGCAGCTTGTATCCACCCATACGCCAACCGCTACCCTACCGCCTACATCAACACCCACAGAAACGGCCGTTCCACCAACAAATACACCGACATCGGAGCCAACCGATACACCTGTTCCCCCTACACCCACGGCAACGCCGGTGCCATGGTTTGCCATTGAAGACCAAAATGGCGATGCCATTGTCTGCGATACGCAGGCAGCCAGCGACGATTCAGAAGTCGACATTGTGGGTATCCGGGCCGATGTGCAGGCAGATAGTTTGCTCATGCGCATCTTAATGAAATCGCCGCTGCAAAACGATTATAGTTTTGCCGTGCTGGTTGCCCTCAGTTCTAATCAAGAGATTGCCGCCTATTTGTGGGAGATTCATGAAGAAGAATTGCGCGTGGGTGAAATGGATTATCAAACCGGCGAGCTGCTCTCCGGTTCGGGTGGGGTGGTCATCGAACATGATCAGGCGTTGGGCGAGCTGACTTTTTCGATTCCTCATTCAACGACGGTAACGATAAGTTCCACCAACACCCTTTCCCAAACGGTTGCCAGCCGCGCGCTATGGGTCTCCAGCTTTCACACACCCCGGGCGGGTGAAGCTAAAAACTGTGATACGGTTGGCCCATTAACGCTGCCGGACCTGCCATCGTCGCCGTAGAGATGAGCCCGCAGCAGCTACGCCACCGCCTGCAATCCTTTCCTCGCCTGTCGCTGAGCCATAACCCGACACCTTTGCAGCCGCTGCCGCGGCTTACCACACAGCTAGATGGGCCACAAATCTGGCTCAAACGGGATGATGAGCTGGGACCCGGTGGCGGCGGCAATAAGGGACGGCCGCTTGAATTTTTGCTGGGGGAAGCCTTAGCGCAGCAAAAGCGCAAGGTCATTACCTTTGGCGGCCTGCAATCGAACCACGCCCGGATGACGGCGGCGGCCTGTGCCCGGCTGGGCCTGCAAACCCACCTCTTTTTCTTCGAGAAACGGCCGTCCGCTTTGCAAGGCAACCTGCTGCTGGACCAACTGTTTGGGGCCAAACTGCACTTCATTCCTTTTGGCGGGGGTGGCGATGCGACGATGACTCTCGAAACCACCATTCGATTGGTGCGGTTGGTGAGCTGGCTGTTTGTGGGGCCGGGGGCGTATTTTATGCCGGTGGGGGGGCATACGGCCGTTGGCTGTTTGGGCTATGCTGCGGCTGCTGTGGAATTTCAGGTACAAGTTAGACAGCTTGGTTTGGATCCGGAAAAAGTGACCATCATTCTGCCGGTGGGCACGGGCGTGACGCTGGCCGGGTTGTGGGCCGGCTTTTGGCTGCTCGGTTCGCCCATCCAGGTATTGGGGATTGATGTGGGCAAGCTGTGGCGTACCTTCCCGGCCAGCATTGCCCGGCTGGCCGGCGAAGTTTGTGCTTTGCTGGGGCAGCCGCACACCTTTGCGCCCGCTGAAGTGCCGCTGATCGAAAAAACGTATGTGGGTGCCGGATACGCCAAGCTGAGAGCCGAGGCGGCTGCGGCAATTAAACTGCTGGCACAAACGGAAGGCATTGTGCTGGACCCGGTTTATTCGGGCAAGGCATTTGCCGGGCTGCTGGATTTGGTGGGGAACGGCCGTTTTCCCGCCAACACCCAAATTATTTTTTTGCATACAGGCGGTTTGCCGGGGCTGTGGCCTTATGCGATGGAAATGACGCGTGAAACTTGAAACGTGACTTTCTCACGTTTCAAGTTTTACTGGTTATTATTCTCCAAAAGCGCTGTTTGCAGCAGGCGCAGTGCCTGTTGTAACGCTTCGGGCATATCGGGGGTGGCTTCCAGGGTGCGGACGGTATGGAAAGTGGTGTTTTGTACGGCCGTAATCTCGTAAAAAAAGCGGTCACAGCAGGTGTCGTCCGGTAGGTAGCTGTTTTCCAGCTCAAAAAAGCCGCTGCTCTCCAGGCTGCTGAGCAGCTGCTCTACTTCTTCAGTAGAGAGCTGCGATTGGGCGGCGCTGTTGGTTTCCACCGTTCCATCTGTAAAAATGGTCCACGCTTCGTTGAGGCCGGCAATGCCGCCGGAACGTTTGAAGATAATGGCTGTGTTAGGCACAAACGTTGCCGTGGGAGCAGTGGTTGGCGTCTCTTCAATACCTTCTACCGGGGCGTGGGCTGTTTCCACTGTGCAGCCAGACGACAATAGGGTGAACGCTAAAAAAATGAGCCAAATCAAAAGCAACCGATGTTTCATTTTTCATCCTCATCGCTAGAAACCGCCATAAACAGCGCCAACGCGCACAGTAAGAATTATATACCCATCCACCAACAACACGACAAACATTATCCAGTTTAGAAGCTGACCCAGGTTTACTTGCGTTTGTGAATGTCGGCTTATTTTAAGCGCCAGTTGCTGGTCAAAAAGCCGAAACAGTAGGTAAGCTAACGTAAACATGAGTGGTGAAAACAGCGCTAACACAAAGCGGTTGCCCGATGAAATGGGCCAATACCAGGCGTACAACAGCAAATAGACACAAAAGAAACTGATGACAAACAAAGATACACAGGCGTGTGTTCGGATTAAGTGACGTGTCTGCTGATGGTTAATGAGAGCTACCGCGAATACAACACCAGATAGGAGGCAAAAATAGGTCAGGTAACCGTATGAGTTGGTTGTGGTAATTAAAATCACCAAAAATCCGTCAAACATCCGTTGAAACAATTGGGCAGTTGTGTGTTCCCGAAAATATTTGGCGGCGCTGGGAATTTCGTCGGGCGGTATATCAGGCCACCCCACACGATCACCATGGGCACTTGTACCCGTTTCAACCTTATCCCAGTGATCATACCAGATGTAAAAGGTGGAATTGACGTTGTAAAAGTAATGTCCAAACTGCTCTTTGCTATTTTGAATATAGGGCCAAATTGTCAATAAGAAAAAAAGGATTACCAGGGCAGGCACAGCCAGTTCAAACAAAAATTGACGAGGTTGTGGTGGATACGGCCGTTGCCAGAATCGTCGGAAACCCGCCTGTAAAACGGCCGTTCCCCCAAAAAGCAGCAGCCCTGGCAGGATCGATGCCTTGGTCAGGTGGGCCACACCGAGAAGAATGCCGGTGAACACGGCTGTTTGCCACTGTGGTTGCCACAAGAGGCGGCACAGCAAAAGAAAACCGGCGAAGTTGAGCAGGTAAAAAAGCAGCTCGGCCTGGACGTAAGCGGCTTTGAAGATGTACAACGTGAAGGCATGGATGAGGAAGAGATTGACGGCCGTAAACAGCGGCAAATATTGGCGAAAAATCCATAACAGAATGGGCAAGATAAGCAGCGAAAGCCCAACATTAAGCAGCTTCCCCCGTGCAAAAAACGCCTCATCGCTTAAACCTGGTTCGTACAGCAGCGAAAGCAAAAACGGATAGACGGGCATTCGGTTGCGGTCGGTCAATGCCGTATAATTAGACGTCTTTAACGATTTTGCTGCCTCCAGGTAAGCTGACTGGTCCGTTTGGAAACGGTCGGTATTGACAAACAAAAATTGCTGCCGAACGCCGTACAAATAAAACAATGCCACAAAGGCCACAAGAATAGGAACAATGCGTCGGGGAAATTGTTGAGGATGAGCGTGTATGGCACACCTTTATGGTACAGCGGTCAGCCCGGCTACCAGTAAATTGAGCGCAGTTGTCATGTCGTTGCGACCCGTTTTTACTTCGACATCAATGTCTAGCAGGTGGCGGTAAATCTGTTCAAGCTGGGCCAGGCTAAACCCCTGACACTGCTGGTACAGCTTGCCCACCACAAACCCGTGAAGCTTGAGCTCCGGGCTGATGGCCGGCGGCCGTTTACCTTCGTCGGCCAGCTCTTTCACCTGAATTAGCAGACGAAACTGGCGGATAAACATGGAGAACAAATAAAATGGATCGGCACCCTCGCGAAATTTTTCTTGCAGCAGCTGCGACGCTTTTTTGCTGTTGCGGTTGCCCAATGCATCTACCAGATCAAAGATGCTGGCTTCGGCAGCGTAGGGGCTGAGCAGCTTCACCTGGTCAGACTGAATTTCTTCGCCGTTGCAGTACAGCAGCAGCTTTTCAATTTCCCGGCTCAAAATCTCCATCTGGTTGCCGATGTTGGCTGCCAGCATGTGGGTTGCCTGGGGAGAGATACGGCCGTTCCCCTCCGCCACCTTTTCCCGAATCCATCTTTCTAACGCTGCCCCTTCCGGTTTGGAAAACTGCTTCACATAGCCTGTCTTTTCACTTTCGGCCAGCTTCACCAGCGGATCGTTAGCCCGCAGCGTTTGTGATTCTAAAAAGAGCAGCCGCGTCGTCTCCGGCAGCGTGGGCAAATAGTCAAGCAGTTGCTTTTGGTACGTTTTATCCAGCTTGCTGCTGAGCAGGTCGCGCACGATGATCAGCCGCACTTTGGCCAAAAACGGCATGGCGCTGGCCGCCTGCTGCAGCTGAGAAAAGCTCACGTTGCTTTCCAGCTTTGTTGTGTTCAGGTCCAGCATGGATGGATCGTCCATCTTGCCGATGAGCTGGGCCACTGTTTCTTGCTGGGCGTGGGTATCATCACCGTGGAAGATGTAGAACATGGCAGAGAAATGTAGGGGCGGTTCGCGAACCGCCCTTACCTAATTCACCGTCGTAATCTGGTACGATTTGGCATTAATTTGATTGCCCCCGGTGAGCAGAAGCTGGAACAGTCGGGTGATGGGTGAGGGTTGGACCGGGCGGATGCTGTGCAGTTCCATCTCCTGTAAATCACCTTCCACCGTGTAGCGGGCCTGTAACTGCACGCCAATCGGCCGAGAAATGATGAGGGCAAAAACAACGGCAAGAACGGCCGTTGGCAGGGCATTCACCAATACCGATAAATTCATGTGGGATTGCTTCTGACGGCGCTGCTCAAACGCAAAGGTGGCCTGGGCCGCCAGGGCGGCCAGCGTGGCCGTGGTCAGCAGCACTGTGCCGCAGTTGGGATGCACCGCCAGGTGATGTTCACCTTTTTTCATACGGCCGAATGCCTCTTCCACCGCATCCGCCACATCTTCTTCCGCGATGTCGCCGTAAATGTTCAGGCTGAACCCCTTGTGATTAGAGTTCCCCTGGGCGCTAAAATTTTTGTGCTTTTCGCTGAGCACATGAATGGTGGCGTGCTCCAAACCATGATTACGGCGCACGCGGCTGATGAGTTGAGTAAGCATAAGGCCTCCAAATTCCTTAGACCAGACAGGTCTCCTCTAGCTAAACCTTTTATCGGAAAAAAACCTGTCTGGTCTCATTTCAATGGGCTAATCCTAAAGCGTCAATCGGAAATCGTCAATGCAAAATTGGAATCGTAGGTTGGCAGGCCCAGATCGGGCATTGGTTCTCCGGCTAGAAAAGCATCCAGGGCGGCTTCGGTGGCGTCGATGTCATCCCAGGGGTACTCGGTAGTGATGAAGCACATCGACTGCTCATGCCCTTTGCCGCAAACCAGCACAAAATCTT
>CALBTC010000243.1 GCA_937967805.1 uncultured Anaerolineaceae bacterium | reverse complement strand
TGATGTATCCAATGTCGCATTGATAGGGGGCTGTTCCACTTCTGCCGCCAATTTGGCCAGGGCGTCATTAAACTTACTTTCATCAAGAGTAAGGATGGGGCTGAGATTACGGCCGTAATACCAGCTTTCAAACATAGTTTGCAGCCGGTTTGTCAAATTCCCCTCTCGTCCACCCTGCAAAGCCGCTTCCACCGAAGCGGCTGCGTCCAGCGAAAGTCCTAAGTCACCAGGCCTCATAACCCACTGTTGGCCACTTTTGCTATCTACAAAGGTGATGGCAGGTTGGTTAGGGTAGGGGAAGGCCCGGGTAACGGCCGTTTCGGCTTCTGTCCTGCTCATGCCACTCAGATCAACCTCGCCGACAAAAACTCCAGTAAAAATCAGGTTCCGATGGCGTGCCTGGTAAGTGGCAATAATAAGGACCAAAAGCAGGGTAATGAGAACAGTGACGCTAATCGGTACAGATAAAAAGTAGGCGATTTTTCGTGTTAAGTGAGGCCCAGGGGGAACAGACAATGGCGAAATACCTTGCATAATCTTTCCTTCAATAAGTATTAAGAAGCTTGCGCTTTGCCCCTGCTGCGACGACTGTTTCTAATAGAGGCTCTGGGCTCTGTCTGACGCTGCCTGACAGTTTTGACAAAGGCGGACAATTGCAGAGTCGGCACAATTAATGAGAGAATCAGAAATGGGTAGCGAAACCAGTTGGGGTTTTCTGGGACTGGTCGATGGAATGACATGGTGTAATGTATAAAAAGAAAATAAATGGTGTGCAAAACGACAAGATAAAATACAGTGTAAGAGCCATATTGCAGCCATTTCCAAGCTGAAGCGCCGAGGTAATTGACGGCCTTGGTAGAAGAGGTGGCGACCAAAGCCAACGTCAGAACGACGGCCACCATACCAATAACATTGGATAGGCCAAAACCAGGCTCTAAACGAGCCAGACGGCCTAGCTCAGGAATGAATTCATACCCTAAAAACCGCCAGATGTCCCAACGCGCCCACCCTTTCCAAACCAAAAAGGTATGGAAAAAGGCCATCAGGCCAAACCAGATGCCGGTTTCGCGCCGCCAGGGAACTAAACG
Organism: uncultured Anaerolineaceae bacterium; assembly: GCA_937967805.1. The sequence continues at coordinate 1,891 of CALBTC010000243.1, read as the reverse complement.
ACTGGCTGCCGGCCAATGTTTTGCCAGTGGGCCGATGATCATAGTGAAGAAAAGCAGCACAAAGCTGCTGTCCCCAACAGCCCGCCAAAACCGCATTTCTAGATCCCAGTCTAAACGGCCGTACCAAAATGGCAGTGCCAGCCCAATAGCAATCAGACCAATCATCAGGTGGCGTCGGTATACGTTATTATTTTGCATCCTGACTTTCTCCTGATATATCCAGCGGCTGGAACCACTGCCGCATCAACCATAATGAGATAAGAAGGATGATGAGAGCAACCAACTGTGCCTGACGGATGCTGTTAGCAATAATCATGCTGTCACCGCGAAATGTCTCCAGAAACAAACGGGAAACGGCCGTTAAACTCAGCCAGCTCAAAAACAAAAATCCAGGATACAATGTCGTTTGTCGCATACGCCAAATAACGACCAGAACTATAAGCGCCAGAATAATTTCGTAAACTTGGGTCGGATGGCGCTGGGCATCCCACAGGTAAATAGCCCAGGGAACCTCAGTAACGGCACCGAAGGCGTCACCACTGGCCAAGTGAGACAGCCCTAGCCCCACAGAAAACATTGCCAGTCCGGGAGTGAGCAGATCAAGCGTTGCCCGAAGCGGCAGTTTTTTCCGATAGCCGTAAATAATGCCAGCCATGGCACCGATCACCATTCCGGCCGTGGCATCAAAGGTATTGCTATTCACTGAAAAAATACCCAACGGATCTGCCAGATAGGTATCCAGATAACGACCCACGTACCACAACTTTGCTCCCAGAATACCGCTGATGATGCTGGCCATTACCAGACCATATAAAGGTTCAGGCGGCCGTTTCTGCCGGACCGCCTCTTTTTCAGACAGAGACAATCCTAGCCAGGTAGTCAATATCAGAATCAGGCCAGGAACCTGAATCGCAATAGGGCCCAACTGCAGCAATGGGTACATTATGGTATCTCCGCCAGCAAGTCGGCGATTTTGCTTTCAATTAACGTTTCACTCATCGGTCCGCCGGGCACCACAGCGCGAATGATCCCTTGCCGGTCGATGAAGTAGGTGGTGGGCAAGGCCAGCAGCTGGTAACGCTTGCTCACACTTCCGTCGCGATCCAACAAAATGGGGAAGGTGAGACCAAACTCCTGGGCAAAATTGGCCGCTGCCGACTCGCTGTCTTGATCGGTGGTGTTTACCGCCAAAACTTCCAGCCCTTGAGCTTTGTTTTCCTGATAAATTTGTTCAATAGTAGGCATTTCGGCGCGACACGGTGGGCACCAGGAAGTCCACAAATTGACAATGACCACTTTTCCCCGCAAATCGGACAACGTCATTTGGCTGCCCTCTAATGTGTCCAACGTGAAGTCTGGCGCCGGAAAGCCCTCGCGTGGTGAAGGAATCAGGCCACTCGTGGTGTCATTAAGCGGTACGGCTGAAACCCATATCCATAAGCTGCCTAAAAGGAACGTCACGGCCATAACGGCCGTCCAGCGACGACTATCTTGAATGAATCGAGAAAGCAAAAGCATGGTTTAGGTACCGGATGGCGCATCGGCCCCAGCGTTGCTGCCAAATGCCTGCCCGCTGAGATAACCAATGTAAGCTGGCACCAGCGGCAGCACACAAGGGGAGAGGAAGGAACGCAAGCCGGCCAGGATGGCAATAAAATAGGTGGGGGCTGTGCCACCAAGGGGCAAATCCAGATAAAAGCCATTTTGCTGGGCCCAGATGGCGATGGTGGTCATGCGGTTGGTTACCAGCAGCAGACCAATTGCAATGAGAAAGATGCCGCTGGCAATCTGGATGTGGCGTAGATACGGCCGTAACTTCCGCACCGCCTGTACCGCTCGATTCATGCCTAAACCGATGAGCAAAAACGGGATGCCAAGCCCCAAGGCATAG
>CALBTC010000242.1 GCA_937967805.1 uncultured Anaerolineaceae bacterium | reverse complement strand
GATGGACACTAAAAAAAGGCCGTAAAAGACCCATTTGGTTTGCTGCCGCTGTTCAGGCGAGGCGAATTTTTTGTAACGAATGAGCTGCATAACAATACCGGTTCCAATCCATCCGCTCAACAAGAGTAGAACCAAACCATCTTGAAAGGTGCGGGCATTGGGGATGACGGCCATGTCTGAAAAAGTTTCACCAACACGCTGCCAGCCAGCCAGGATAAAAGCGACCCAGGCCAGGAGCAGCCATCGCGACCAACGCGGCCTAAAACGGCCGTCTGGAAAAAGACACAGCATTGCGATAAAGCCGGTGTAAACCAGGACCCGAATCGTTACAATGGGCCAGTGCCAACCTTCGTTAGCATAAATCAGACCATCGGCTAAGGGCAATAAAATCCCCATATAGGCCAGGGTGACGGCCACCATCAACGCCAACCAGTCACCTGTCTTTCGCCAGGCGATGAAGGTTGCCAAAACCAGAAAGGCAATCCCGATAATTGTTTCCAAACCGGTGAAATAAGCGGCGAACCCATTGTAGGACAGGCCCTGGTCGGAAACGGCCGTTCCATACCCATACACATCCGTGGTCAACATCGTGAAGCGGTAAGGTACGGCTGCCACTATCAGAATTATCGCGCCTAAACCAACCAATACCCAGATTGAGCGGATTACTTTTTGGGGGATTTGGAAATGATTCTTGTTAACGGTCAGGTTTTCCTCCTCGACAATGATGCTATTGTTGGAGAGTGCCGTGATAGGAACGAGGCGGTTGGCCGCGCTCTGCAGTTGGGTGTGTATCGACCGTATCGTAACCAAGACCAGGCCGGTTGCCAAAATAAAAGCGGCTGTTTGTCCCTGCTGCGCCGGTAACAGTGCCCCAAAGCCGCCAACCATGAGCACATATACGCCCATCGTTCCCGCCGTCAACGTACCATACACCAGCGTGCGATTGATAAGAACATCAATATCCCACAGACGATACCGTAAAATGGCGAAAGCGACGGCCACTGAGAAACCAATACCAGCCAGCATCAGCAAAGTTTCCATGCCCAGCGTGTATAAGAAACTGCCGAAAGCTGCGTCACGCAGTGCCGGAAACAGTGATAGCGAAAGGCCATTGACCAGGCTGGAGGTATTGAGCAGCAGCAGGCCAAACAAATACCACTTCGTCTGCTGGTGCTGTTCGGCAGAAGTATAAGTGCGGTAGCGAATAAACTGAAAAAGCAGGCCAATTGTTGCCAAGACACCAATAACGAGCAGCACCAGCCCGTTTGGCAATGTTGGCGTATCAGGAATCATGGACATTTCTGATAACAGAGAGCTTCGCATAACTTAGCAGGGTGCCAAAAGGCGAGAACGAGCATGAATAAGGTCAGGACGGCCGAGATGGTCAGCCAACCAGGCAATCAACAGGACCGCAAAACAAACTTCGCAGGCGTGACGATAAGCCGCCCACAGTCCCATTCGCTGCAGCTCATTGAGTCGATGGTAACGTTTCAAGACAGCGAAGAAGCGTTCAATGTAGCCCCGCTTGCCCCGGTCTTGCCGATAGTTGGCGACCCATTCCAGGGTAACGATGGCTTTCTTGCCCGCCTTGCGCGGATTGAAGACCACTTTCGGCACAGCTCGGAGCACATCGACAATGAACCCCACGACGGCCTGGGTATAGTAGGCCGCGTCAGCCCGAACCACGCTAACCGGCAGGGCAAAGAGTCCATGAGCCAGTGCCATCAGCCGCGGTGCCCAAGGCGCATCATTGGCATTGGCTGGCGAAACGAGAACCATGAGGGGCAGCAAGCTGTCGCGACAGATGAGCATGTGGACCTTGTAACCAAAGCGTTTGCTGAAACTCCAATTTGCCCCGGCATCAGAGGAGGAAAAGGCATCAATGATGGTTGAATCAATCACCCAATCTCGTCCCAGGATAACACCGCGTCGGATAAGAATGGCCACCAGGACACAGAAGGTCACAAAATATACCCAGATGCCCAGACTGTCTCGTCGCCGCCGCAGTTGGCTGGCACTGATAACCTTACCAGGGGCAAAGCCACAAGCGCTGGCCAATTCTGGCCACCGTTTCAGCCGCCGCACCATACTTTCCGCTGACAACTGCCACAAGCTCATGACCAAAATAGCCACGAGAATACTCTCATCGCAGTATGTTACTGGTCGCCCACCTGGTCCGGCTGATAAGGTTGGTCGCACCCGGTTGGCAAAGAACACAATCAATCGGGCGAGAGACAACAAACGTAGTTGGTTGACCAACTGGGGTGAGAAGATGAATGGGTCTTCGCCAACAATGGTCGTCAGAGCTTGCTCTTGGCGTTTTGCTAATTCAGTTGTTAACATTTGTCTTGCTCCTTTGGGCTTGGTTTGTCTTTTTGTCAACGACAATTTTACCAAGCACTCAGGAGCATTTTCATTGTTTTGAGGTTATGCGAACCTCTCATAACACAGTAGATATGTAGGGCCAGAAGATGAGGGCGAAGAGAAACCAGGCGAACAAATACCAGCGTGACCAGGAGGGTACAAAACGGCCATCTGGAAAGAGACAAAGCATGGTCAACATGCCGGAATAAACCAAAGCTCGCAGCAGAGGGATGAGCGTCTGCCAGACAGAGTGAACAGTCATCAGGCCATCAACGAGAGGTGGCATGACGCCAAGAAAAGTTAAAGTAAGGGCAATCACCAATGGGAACCAATGATTGCTTTTGTGCCAGGCAATGGCCCCGGCCACAACAATAAAGCTCAACCAGGTGGTTACTTCCAGGGTTGTGATCACAAAGGCAAGGACAGGCAATGAAAGCCCTAAATCTTGAGCAGTTGAACTGTAACCAGAACTACTCGAAGCCAACAGGGCATAACGGTAGGGAGCGGCCGTAGCCATCAATAACAAAGCAAACAAAGCTACTATTATCCATGATAGACGGACAAGCCCAGTTGCCTGCATAAATTTGGTTCGATTTGCTGTCGTGTTCGTTGCCATTTACGCACTGTACTGTGGGTAACGGTCTTTGTAACCCAACAAACGACCGATGCCGCCTAACACTGCCACCAACGCCTTTGTCACCGGAATCGGTAGGCGCGGGTCGTAGCTGTCGGCCAGCGGGGCGACGACGGCCAGCTGCAGCAGGTTGGGCAGGCCATTGACATTCACCTTGCCATCCTGCGCCAGGCCAAAGACCGTTTCCCAATAGGTTTGCAGCTCGCCCGGCGGTCGCACCTCGGTGATGAAACGCAGTTCGCCGTCACCCGCATTCCAAAAGGTGTGCGGCGTGCCCGGCGAGATGGTGACGCTTTCGCCTACCCTCAGCACCCGTCGCTCACCGCCCAACACAACGCCCAGTTTACCATGAACGACCTCAAACCGTTCCTCGCATTTGAGGTGTCTGTGCAAAGGGATAGCCGGTTTACTTTCCGGTCGTTCCACAGCGTATTCGATTTGCAGTAGTTGGCCGTTGGTTTGGGCGGCCGTTTGCAAAAAGGTAATCCGGTGACCGATTGCCGGGTGGGTAATTGTATGATTGGTTTTGGGCATCAGTGCGTACTCCTTTACGGCCGCATCACAACCGGCAAATAAACATCATATTGGCCTTGGCCGTCCCAGTAGCCAGAGAACAGAGTGTAACGGCCGCTGCCCATCGTCCCCGCGTCCGGCTGGCCGGTGGTGAATTGCAGGGTGTAACGGCCGTTGCCGCTCATACCGCCGCCGCCATCGACCGTCCACCACGTCAGGGAATAGCCGCCCGGCTGCGCCAGCGTCAGGGAAACGGCCGCCAGCAGCAGAATCAACATACAGAGCATCCAAATTCGTTTCATGCGCGCCGCCTCCTCATTGGGGATTGACCAATACCCAGACCAGCCCATCGCCGTCTGTGTCGCCCGCTTCCAGTGCTATGCCGAGGATGGGCGCAGCCTCGTTCAGGGTAACGCCATCCACTTCGACCGTTTGCAGCATACGGGCCTGTCCATTGGTAGCGGCTGTGATGCGCACCCCCGCGTGCAATGGGCCTGTTGTGGTGTCCATGCGCACCAGCGCCGGCCCAAAGATAATAATGGACAGTAGATCGCCAGGCGCGATACCGTTTTCACTCGGCACGAGAATTTCCTGCCCAGCTTCCTGATCGGGACGTGGCTGGATGGCGCTGTGCACGACGCCAACAATTGGCTCACCTGCCTGCGCCTGCCGCACCAGCTACAACAGCGGCGGATTGCCGTATGCTGCGGGCGTAACACCTTCGATGGTGACCAGGTCGCCCTGCTGTAAGGTCGTTCGGCCGTTGTTCGCCCCAAATGCGCCCTGCGTACAGCCGGTACAGACACCGGTGATCGTTACATCCCCCAAAAAAACACCAGCCAACGAGCCAAAGGCGCCATCCTCTGACCGCAAAGCAACACCTGTATTTGTCGATGCTATCACGCCATTTCCACTGATGCTGTAGGCGTAGAGACCGTTTCCACTATTGCTGAAGGCCGATACCCCTGAGCCATTGGCTGTATTCCAGCCCATGATTGCAGGGTTCGAATCTTGATTCGTTTGTCCAACAATGGGATAGACATCGGGAAATGTAGAATCGCTGCGAATGCCCGCTTGAAGGCCCGTATTGATAACATCACCCATCTGCGTGTAAATAGCGCCATGTGCCTGGCCGCTGGACATGGCGATTTGCATCCCCCACAGGCCAACGTCATCGCTCTGCATGCGCACGCCGGGAACGAGGCCGTGGGCATAGGGCGCCGCCGTTAACGACTGGCGCGGTTGTAGGGTGCTGTAGCTGCCGGACCCGGCGGGACAGCGCACAGCAATTTGCAGCCAGCGTGCCTGGCCGTTAAAGGCAGTCGCGCCAAACTGGCCGCCGGCGTTGAGGGTGAGGGTGAAACGGCCGTTTGTCACCGCCACATCCGTCACTGTCTGCGTACTGCCCACCTGTGCGCCGCCGGTTTCCGCATCCCACAACCCGGCCTGGATGTCGCAGGTGGCGTTGACCGGAGCGGCGCCATCCTGCAGCTGTCCCTGGAACGTGAAGCCGGTACCGGTTTGCGCAGCTGGACCGGAAACAGCTTCCGGGGCAGATTGCGCCTGCGCGATTGCCGTTAGCCCGGTAATGACCAGGGCAGCGATGACGAGTGTGAAGAGAAACGGCCGTAACTGCTTTGTGCTCATCGCACCAGCCCGTCTTACTTGTTGAGTATCCATGTCTTGCCTCCGTTTTTGCTGAAAGATAATTACTGCCTAAGGGAACGACCGTCCCAGCCTCGAGGGACAGTGTCCTGGCTTGTATGGGCAAATCATTCCGCCGGCGGAATTTCCGCCAGCAGTTGCCGGGCCAGTTCCTTTAGCGGCTCATCCGGTTCATGCATGCAGGAACACACACTTAAGGTCAGGTACTGCTCACCACGCACGACACGCAAATGCACGCCGTCAATCTCGCTGCGAATGTAATATTCATACCCGATATCGGTGCCCTCTTCACGCGGTGTTGAGCCAGCAGATTTAAGAAGATCATAATGACCAGCGCCAGAGTTGGGGATCCACGAAATTTCCAGGTAGAAACGATCTGTGGTGGTTTGGGCAATGTATTTGCACTTCCCTACATATGTATTTCCATCTTTTTCCACAGAGGTGATTTCGACACCTAAAAAAGCGGCCGCTTCCTCTTCGGAGAGGAGGGTACAGGCGTCAACCGGCTCTTTCGGGGGCAGCAGCGCCGCCTGCGTCGCCGCCAATTCGGCGGCATTGGGCGTCGACGGCAAGTCTACACCTTCATCCGCATCGGTGATGGTGGTGAACGTCATCTCCTCTGCCTCACTGTCGGAAGCATCCGCGGCAGTCGAATCGGCCGTTTCGGAATCGGTATTTGTGGCCAACGTTGCTTCGCCTACCACGCCATCCGCGCTGGCTGGAACCTCGTCACCGTCGCTGCTGCAGGCGATCAAAACAACTGCAAGCAGCAGGAGGAAAAACAACGGTTTGCTTCTTGAAAAAATGGAAAGGATCATCGAATACACTCCTTGTGCCAGAAGTGGGTTAGGTGTTGCGGCGGCGCAGCCAAATGGCTATACCCACAACCAAAATGAAGCTGCCGCCCAACCCCAGCCACAGCCAGGGGAGACGGCCGTTTGTCACCGCAGATGGATTTTCCATGCCAGTCTGGCTGGTGATGGGTGAAAACGCGCCGGGCAGGATCGTCAACACCACATCAGCTTGCTCACCGCTGGTGGCAAACTCAACCGTTTCCCCATTGTCTAGCTGGACTGGTTCTCGAATAACATCCGTCCGCGTCATGGCCAGCAGCAGATCACCGTTGGTGGCCAATGCCACCGCAAGCGAAGCCCGCTTTTCGGCGGTGTTGAACAGCGGTGCAGGTTGGCTCCATAGGCTGCTGGACAGGTCGCGCTGAGCTTGCAGGATGTCCTGCCCCTGCGCCGACACTTCCGGCCACAGCAGCTGCATTTCACCGTTTTCGCCCACCAGGAGACGGCCGTTGCTCAATAGGGTGCTTACCTGTGCTTCTGGCCCTAACCAGACGGCTGGGTGTGCGGTCAGGTCGCCCCGTACGCCCACCACGGATTCACCCTGCAGCCAGGCCAGGGCAGGCTGCCCGTCAGGCGCGGCCGCCAGCAAGGGCGCCGTATCCGGAATGTCGTTATGGGTGAACTGTGTGGTTATCCAGCCGCTGCCGTTGCGGGTGTAGGCAAACAGTTCGCGGTCAGCAGCTGTTGTCAAATCCCCGTTCGTATCCCCATCGGCTACCAGCCAGAGATCGCTGCCGGCGGCGGCCTGCCAGGCGAGCGTGCCCACCAGTTCGCCGGTGACGGTTTCCACGTCTGACCAGCCCGCGCCGTCCCAGCGGGCGGCGTGCAGGGCATTGGGTGATTAGGCCGTACCCACCAACTGGCTGCCAGGGCGGTGCTGCCAGATGGCCCAGACGCTGCCGTCAGGGGCGGGAACCAGCTTTGGGCCAAAATCGAACAGGTTGTTGTTGGTGAGCGTGCCTTGCTGGCTGATACGGCCGTTGCCCACATCCACCAGCGCCCAGCCAATTTCCATTCCCTGTACATACACCGGAGATAATTCGTCATCCGGCGTGTGGGCTTCTGCCCAGAGGGTGAGCAGTTGGGAACGGCCGTCGAAAGCCGTCACCGGCGCAAAGGCGGGCAGGGAGCTCAGGGTCAGCGGATTGCTCCAGCCGTTGGCCGTTGTCCAACGCACCTTAACCTGATCCGGAATTTCACCCGGCACGCCACTGTTCCAGGCCAGCGCCTGTGCGCCGTTAGGGGCCACCGCCAATGCTGGTGCCGCCAGCCAACTGCCGTTCTGCACCAGCGTGCTTTCCGGCAGGCCATTCACCTGACTCATATGAAAAACCGTTTGTTCTGGTTGAAAAGTCAGGGTATGACCGCCAGACAGCCGCGGCGAGGATGCCAGGCGTGCCAGAGAGAGGGGCTTGTTTACCCCGGTAGCTGCGGCGCTGCAGCCGGGTAAGGGAACGGGGAATTTTTCATCCACTGGCTGATATAGTTGTTTGCCCAGAGCCACCAGGGACGTTTGGAACCCCAGTTTCAGGCTGCACCCGCTAATTCTTTGCCCCGGCCACAGCTCGATATCCAATGAACCGGCGGCGTTTGTGGTAACATTGCCGGCCACAACCTGGAGCAGGTTCAGATTAGCCTGCGCCGCGACGGTCACCGTCGCCTTCACAGCCGCCTTTGCCAGGAAGATTTTTTCGTCATCGGAACTGATCTCGCCATGACCGGTCAGGTCAGCGTCAACATACCCTTTCAGGTTGGCCAGGTTGTTCACGCTTCGAAGCAGGGCGCTAACAACGGGAATTTCAGTCCGGGACAGCGCATTAACGCCGGGCAGCAGTTGGCCCAGTCCGACGCTGTCTTCCAGATGAAGATGAGCCAGAGACAGGGTGTAGTTGCTGCCCGCCCACGTCAGGCCGTCCGCCTGTAAGGTTGTAGTGAGGTGGCCATTGGCCCGCAAATTAAAGGGCGAGTCCCGAAGGTTGCCTAACAATAGCTGCCCGGTGGTACTGATTTCCGGCCCAGGATCGCTGTACTGACCACCCAAGGAAGTGGCCGGCACCGTGATTTTGAGCTGGGTGGGCGTTAATCCCCAGGTACCGCCGATATACGGCACAACATCGGGAATGGTAACCGGCGGTATTTCGATTGCTTTTTCGGGCAGGTCGAGGTGGCCACGATAGATGACGTGATCGCCATTTGGCTCAGCCTGGAAGTGCAGCAGCTCGGCCCAGCGCGGCAGGGGGACGATGTAGATGTGTTGGTCAGTAACGGCCGTATCCGAATCTTCGCCAAATTGGGGTTTAGCCACAACTTGCAGCGGGTATCCAGCCGGGCCACTCACAGGGAGGGTGCCGAGGTCAAATTCGGCCGTAGCCGTTTCCCCATCAGCTGAAAGATGTCCTTTCTCTTCTTGTCCATCCAAAGTAAAAGTGACTTCTTTGGGTTGGCCTTCATCCCAGTTGATAACGGCCACATATTCATTTTTCAGGGGGATGCCTTGCAAAAAGAATTGGCGATAGGTGGATCGGATGGAGGTTACACTGGGTTTAGGCTGCTTGGTCAAGCTCCAGGTACGGCTGTCTATGAGGATGGTGCCGGAATTAGCCATCGTTTGCAGGAGTGATTCCGAGGTGAGGCCATTATCATATTCAACCCGCCAGTTTCCGGCTATTTGGCTGCCTTGCGCGGTCGTAACAATGAAGATCGTTGTGGCTACGGCCGGTCCCACCAAACCAGGCCCACCAGGGCCGCCACCAATACATTCGCCCTGAATTTCCACAACATCAATACGGACATGCAGTTCCACAGGGCCATTACCTTGCTGAACGACTTCCCCGGCAGAAATGTGGCCAACCTGGGTGCAGGAGCCGCCGCTGTCAAAGGTGTCTACCGTGACATCGCCGCCAGTGGCCTCACCCAGACCAACAAAATCAGTGTGGCGGATAACAGTGCCGGTGACATGTTGACAGCTAATGTTGAAATGGAGTTCACCACTGGAGGAAAATTCAATGGTGGTGTTATGTGTCACATCGGCAGACTCACTGCTGGCACTGTAGCTAAGGGTTGCGTCCATGACGCCGTCATATTTACCGGGGGTTATAGGGCAGTCGGTGGTTTGGGCGGTAACGGCCGTTACGCCCACCGGCAGCAGCAAAGCAAGGATCAAGAGAGTGTGTAGCAGTCTGGGTTTCATGTCCTCAGTGTGGTGGAATGACCGTCCCAGCCACAAGGGACATTGTCCCAAATTATTTGGGAGATTGGCGCGTCGTTGACATCAAGTGGGATATGTCATGCCTCTCGGAGAGGTGTGTATGGTTTGATGCAAAAAGGCCATATATGAGTCTGCTCACTACACTCTATTGCACAGTGCCCTGAAATGGGTAAAAAAGCGGATCCTTTTTACATGTATCCCGAACATGGGCCAAAGCGCACGTCTAACCGTAGGTTTCTGTTCAAATGCCCCCGCTGGTCCAAGATGGCCGTTGCCCCCACGCACATCGATTGGATTCGACTGCAAAATCATTTGGCGGATCTATAAATACTACCGTAATATGCAAAGGTCCATGATGGATTCCAAGGATCAAAGCTAGATTAAAACAAAGAAAAACGCCATTCACTTCAATACTTCAATGTGACCGGCGTTTTCTATTCACTGCTGTGGAGTGAATGGCTTATTGACGCTGCGAAACACTAGGGAATATCGACTTCCGTTTCGGTTGTTGCCACCCTGACCGAGTAGCAGGTCTGCGCAGCTGCCGCCCTCTAGGATGTCATCGTCCCGCCCACCATGCAGTTCATCTGTAAGGTTGGAATGGACAACAAGCGGTTTACCGTTTTCTCACCCATATCTGGACTTTCCAATCGCCTTGACATGGCACCACCAACTTCGGCCAAAAGCAAAATGGGGGCAGCAACAGGGACTTTATTGAGTAGAACCTGCGTTAACCACGGTTTTGTCACCGTGTAATACGCATCTTGCTTGATCAAAAAACTTATCCAGACGCTGGCGTCAATGACAATCATAAGTCGCGCCTGACATCATGGACGGCATCAAGAGCAGATACGTCTTCGGGCCATTTGGCGCTGATTTCCGCCGATAATGCTTCCAAGTCAGATAACACAGCCGCTACTTCTTCATGTGAAGGCTTTGGCGGACTTGCTGGAACCAATCGAGCGATGATCTCGCCATGATAGGTGATTTCAAAGGTTTCACCTTCTTCGCGCACGCGCCGCAGGATTTTGCTGGTTTCCTGCTTCAACTCTCTGACACTGACTGTGCTCATCATTCACCTTTACTATCAGAATCATAAGAAATATTTTGTATCCATAATTGTGGATACATCGTAGCAAAATATAAGATGCTTCGGAAGATGTATCAGCGAATCGCTTCGCCCAGAATTTCATCCAGATAAGCCAGGTCTACCAGAATTGCGCCTTCCGTCCTGGCCAATGTCTGTGCAGGTTCCGTAAACCCGGCCCGCGAGAAGAAGATGTACTGCCTGGCCAGCGGATTGCCGCCGCGTGTCGTCAACTGAATTTGTTCGGTCTGTCGGAACAATTTCCTGACCTCGCGTTCGTTGAGCGAG
>CALBTC010000241.1 GCA_937967805.1 uncultured Anaerolineaceae bacterium | reverse complement strand
TTATGGGTAGCCGGCCTGGTGATGGGCACGCTGTTTATCGTCTTGCTGTTTGTGGTTTATCGAGCCGATGGCTTGATTGAGCGCCGCACGGAGGAGCTGGCCCAGGCCAACGCTGAGCTTAAAGCGGCCGAAGCATTGCGCGACGATTTGACCGACATGATTGTTCACGACCTGCGCACGCCGCTCACGACAATCAACCTTAGCCTGGATTTACTAGAACAAACGCTGCAAGATGAAGCAAAGGCAAACCAGCGTGACAAGTTTATGCGAGCGGCCAATCGCTCGGCGGCGGATTTGCTGCAGTTGGTGAACCAACTTTTAGATGTGGCTAAACTGGAAGCGGGAGAGCTGCGCCTCAATCAAGCCCCTCATTCGATTACGGCGCTGTTGGAGCAGAAAGCGGCCGTTTTCCAACCGCAAATTGTGGCCAGTAAAAAACACCTCACGCTGGCTCTGCCGGACTCTTTGCCCCAAATTGAGTTTGATGCCGAGCTGATTGATCGCGTGCTGGATAACTTGTTGAGCAATGCGCTGAAGTACACAGATGAGGGCGGCCAAATTACGCTGCGCGCCCGGCGATCTGGCAACCAGCTAGTGGTGGCTGTTGCCGACGACGGTGTGGGAATAGAGCAATCATTGGCTGACCAAATCTTTGACAAGTTTTACCAGGTGCGAGACGCAAAAGGCAAGCCGCTGCGCCGGGGCACCGGCTTAGGCTTATCCTTTTGCAAAATGGTGGTGGAGGCGCATAACGGCCGTATCTGGGTCGAAAGCCAGCCGGGGAACGGCAGCACATTTCAGTTCACGCTGCCCGTTGCCCCTAAAATTCCACCGGCTAAATTTGAGCCAAATGGAGATAGTTTGCCAAAGTTGACTGCAGAAGAAAGCGCTTAACTATTCTCAGCAATCTCGGAAAGCTCCAGCCAGCGGAATTCGGCCGTTTCCAAAGCCTCTTTGCTTTTTTCCAGTTCATCCACTAAAGGTTGCAATCGTTCATAATCAGAGCCAATGTCGTTAATTTCAGCCGAGAGCGAGGCTATCTTTTTGGTTAACGTTTCGATGGTGGTTTCTGTATCTTCCAGCTCGCGCTGCTCGTTATAGGTGAGCTTGCGCGGGCGGTTGTTTGTTTGATCGGCCGGCTTTTTGCTGGATGGTTGAGGTTTGCCGGCCGGTTTGGCTGCGGCCGTTTCTTGCTCGCGCAGCCGCTGAAATGTTTCGTACGGGGCTGGATACCGTGTGCCCAGCACGCCCTCCTCAAAGCTCATCAAGAAATCGACATTACGATCTAAAAAGTAGCGGTCGTGGCTGACCACAACCAGCGTGCCCTCGAACTGGTCCAAAAATTGTTCGAGCACAGTTAATGTTTGCACGTCCAGATCATTGGTTGGCTCGTCCAAAAACAGCACGTTGGGCCGGCGCACGAGGGTGCGCAGCAGGTAGAGGCGCCGCCGTTCGCCGCCGCTCAGGCTACCGATTTGGGCCCGCTGCTCCGGCCGGGTGAAGAGGAACCATTCCAGCATTTGCGCCGCTTCTATCCGTTCCCCATCGGCCGTGTGGATGAGCGGCGCCAGATCGCTGATGTAATCGAGCAGCGTGGCGTCGTCTTGCAAATCTTCACTTTGTTGGTCGTAGTAGCCCAGCGCCACCGTGCTGCCCCAGCTTACCTGGCCGCTGTCTGGCGCAGTCTTGCATGCCAGTATGTCCAACAAAGTGCTTTTGCCCGTTCCGTTTGGCCCAATGATGCCGATGCGGTCATCAGGATCAAGCTGCAAATCCAGGTCCTCAAACAGGGTCACATCGCCATACGATTTGCTGAGATTGGTGGCTTCCAGCACGCGTTTGCCCAGCCGCCGGCTGGCCAGCGCCAGGGCGACGCGTTGGTCTCCCTTATCGTAGGCGATGGTTTGCAGCTCCTCAATGCGCTGTTTGCGGGCTTTTTGCTTGGTGGTGCGCGATTGTGCGCCGCGCTGCAGCCAGGCCAGCTCTTGTCGCAGCAGCGCCTGGCGTTTGGATTCGGCCGTTTTGAGCTGTTCTTCACGGGTGGCGCGTTGGTGTAGGTAACGGCCGTAATTCCCCGAATAAGTCACCAACTCCCGCCGGTCCAATTCCACAATTTTATTTACCACGCGCTCTAAAAAGTAGCGGTCGTGCGTCACCATGAGCAAAGCTGCGGGCGCGTTGAGCAAAAATTGCTCCAACCAGCTCACCGTTTCGGCATCGATGTGATTGGTTGGCTCGTCCAGAATGAGCAAATCGCCAGGATCAATGAGGCCGCGCGCCAGAGCCACCCGCTTTTGCTGGCCACCGCTGAGCGTGCCGATTTTGGCCTGGAAAGTGGTAATTCCCAGCCGCGTCAGCACCGCTTTGGCCTCAGCTTCGGCTTGCCAACTGTTTGTACGGTCCATTTCTTGGGTAATTTTGGCAAATTGAGCCTGCAAATCACGGTTGGTGGGTGCTTGCTGCAAGGCTTCGCTGATGGATTCGTACTGCCGCAGCAGCCGGAGCTGAGGCGCGTCGCCCTGAAAAACATAGTCCAGCACGGTGGCCTGTAAGGGTAGTTCCGGCCCCTGGGGTAAATAGCGAATGCGCACCCCGCCCCACACGGTGATGTTGCCGGCGACCGGCGTTTCCAACCCGGCAATGAGCCGCAGAAGCGTTGTCTTGCCGGAGCCATTGCGCCCAATCAGGCCAATGCGGTCCCCTTCGTTAATGAGCAGGTTGACGGAATCAAACAGGATGCGGTCGCTGTAATGGTGGGTGAGGTTGTCGAGTCGAACGAGGTTCATAAGGTACTGCGTCTGTGTCTGGAAAAATTATGAACTGCTGCGGTTGCGGGCCACGTCGATGCCTTTGCGGGCCAGTTTCACGGCCAGGCCGCCGCCCGGCACCAGCAGATCGATGGTGTCGGCCCCCACATCGAACAGGAACTCGGGGTCCAGCAGCTTGCCTACGTACTGTTGGAAGGTTTTGCCGTCGGTGCGCAGCTCGCTGGTGACGGCATCATATTCAACAATAGCTTCTTTTTCTTTGGAACGCCAGCGGTATTGAAAGGCGTACACGGGGCGATAGTAAAGATCGACGTTGGCAATTTCCACAGAATCTTCCAGAATGGTATCGGCCTGGATGCTTTTGAGGACGCCCAGCAGCACATCGCGGACAACAGCGGAGGCGCGAGCCTGAACCGGCAACACGATGGCCCCTTGCTTGCCTAACTCCTCTAGATGGTCGGGCGGCACTTCGTTGGCGGGGTATTTGAGGTATTGGCTTAGTTTCGTCTGGCTGGTTACTGTAGCCATCCAGAAAAAGGGTGCGGGCCGGCTCTTCGCGGCAATGCTCGGTGAGGGTGAGGTGGATACGGCCGTTTGTCACCTCAAACTTCTTCTCATCCAATGTCACCGCCTGCACCTCAGGGCCGCTGAGCGTAATGGGGTATTCGCGGCGGCGCTCATAGACGTAGCGGGCCCGGCAAACAATGTGCCAAAATGGTTCGTAGCGATGTTCTTTGTAGATAAGCTCAAAGTCACTGTCTTTGGGACGTTGCAAAAAGCTGGCTACCTTCACGATACGGCCGAATGCATCCACTTTTTTCTCCCAGGCACGCCCTTCTGCCTGTTCCAGGCTCAATTGTTCTTTGAGTAAAAATGCGCGTTCATCTGCTAGGATAATGTCCATAATCTCTTTCTCCAGCCGGCAAGAACAGTCTGTGAAAAGTGGTTTGATTATAGCATTGGCCCTGCATTTTTGTGTAAAAGGGGCGTAATTTATAGCGGATGGGTTAAAGAATGATCTTGGGCAAACTGGATGAGCTGCTGGCAGAAAGATTCCAGCGTTTGGTCAGACTGACGCCAGATTTTGTCTGAGGCATTGACAAATAGTTTTGCCTGTTGCAGGGCCTTTTCGGCTTCGGTGAGGATGGCGATACGGCCGTTTGTGCCATCCAAACTGCCATATTCTTTGACTTGCGTGTGGAAGCCGGGCGCCATGAGTAAATTTGTGACACATTCATAGCTGCCGGGAATGATGATGAGGCGAAAATAGACATGGCTGTCTAGTTCATCGAGCGAATAATCAGGCACGACCAGTAAGCCATGCTGTCCGGGCGTCGTTTGTGTTGATGCGCCCAGTAACGAGGTGGGTAAACCGGCCGCCCGCATTTGGCTCAGGCAGTAGACGACGTCATTTTCGGCAAAACCGGGGCTGATGAGGATGGCAACGTTATTATTATGCTTCTGTTTTGTTGAAATCATAACGGTTTACACCCAGAACAGATGCTGGTATGATTGAGAAGTCTAGGAGGCCGGTTTCGATGAAAAAAGGCTCCTCCCCCACCTCCCCAATTCTCATAACATTGGGCACGAAAATGAGAAGTGAGACTGACAACGAGGTTGATGAAATTATAACAAGATGCGTGCATGCTTGTTTTTCATAAACCGGTGTTTTTGTGCGCTTTTTTGCGATTACTTGCGGCGAAAGGGTGGTTTTTGCACCCCTTTTGCCTTACTTTAGAGAAGAGTAGGAAGCAACCATGTCACGACCATTAATCGGTGCGGAACAGACAAATTATGATGTTGTGCGGAAAGCATTAAGCAGTTGGGGCAAACAAAATGCTGAGCCTGAAACATTGCTGGGGAATTTATTGTCTGTACAAGAGGCACAGGAAACGTTAGATGCCGGGGATAATCCGGCGCTGCTGCGGGCGGCAACCAATCAGGTGCTTAAAGAGGCCATTGGGGATTTGGAAAAGCAAAATGCCCGCTGTGCCAAAGTATTACGGCTCCGCTTTGTAGAAAAACGCGCCATTCAAGAAGTGGCGCATGATATGAACTTTAGCACCCACCAAATAAGCCGGATGCAGCGGGATGGTATTGAGCAGTTGGTGGAGATTTTGCAGGGGCGAGAACAAGATATTAAGCGAGAACGATCTCAATCTTTAGAAAGCTTGCTGCCACCACCCACTTTTACGCGCCTGTTTGGTGTGGATGATCTGTGCCAATTGTTGCTAGAACATTTGACAGCGCCGGGCACACCGTGGGTCGTGGCGTTGGTGGGAATGGGGGGATTGGGGAAAACGGCCGTTGCTAATTCCATCACCCGTTTGCTCATTCAGCAGCTCACGTTTACCCACGTCGTCTGGATCAAAGCAGCCTCGCCCCATTCAATTAGCGGACAGGCCATATCGCCCAGTTTAACCTATGAAAAAATCGTGCATGAACTACTAACGCATCTGTATCCGGGGGCGACGGTTCCGCTTGCCCTACCTGAACGGGAAGCAAAAGTGCGCCATGCCCTGAAAAGCCAGATGTATTTGGTGGTGATTGATAACTTAGAGGCGGCAGAAGACACCTCTTTTTTATTGAACCATTTGCATGAATTGGCCAATCCCTCAAAATTTATTCTGACCACCCGCACGCGAGCAGCTAAGCAAGCGGCCGTCTTAGATATGCCCTTGGATGAGCTGAGCTTTGCCGACAGCGCGGCTCTCATGCGGCATCATGCGGCCGAAAGTGGCGTGACGGCCGTAGCCGAAGCCACAGATGAAGATTTGAACAAGATATATGCCCAGACGGGCGGTAATCCGTTTGCCATTAAAATTGTGGTCAACTTACTGGATATCCTGCCGCTGAATCGCTTGCTAGATGGCCTCACCCGCAACCATCCGGGTGAGGTGATGAAGATGTACAAGCATATCTTTTGGCAAACGTGGCAAACATTGAGCGAAAACGGCCGTAAACTTCTGCAATCCATGCCCCTGGCCCTGGAACCGGCCGATGTGGATTATCTCCTCACCATCAGCGGGCTGTCTGAGGCTGAAATCTGGCCGGCCATCGAAGAGCTGCGGCAGCGCTCTTTGTTGGAAGTGGAAGGCGGACTGCACGAAAAACGATACGGGATTCACCGATTGACAGATACTTTCTTGCGAACCGAAATAATCCATTTTCCACTATAGTAATTGAGTAATTTAGCCTAAGTTTTGTGCAACCACATCACAAATCAAAAAAATTGGTTTAAAAAATGCTCGAAGTCCCATGCACCGTTTAAGATCTGAAAAATTGGGAGGAAGACCAAATGTATAAACAATTCAAATATCACGTATTCATTAGTTACTCTCACCATGACTCAAATAAAGTCCGTGTGATTCATGAAACGATGCTAGATCACAAACTTCAAGTGTTTCTGTCTGAAAGGAACTTATCGACGGGAAGGGAATTTGCACCCGAGATAATAGCTGCGTTGGCACAGAGTCAGCATCTTGTTATTTATTGTTCTACGTCATCTGTTAAGTCACCTTATGTGCGCCAGGAATGGGAAACCTTCTTGGAGTACCATGATAATGATCCAGACAACAGGCGAATGTATGTATTATTAGATGAAGCCTGTAATGAACAGGATCTTCCAGAAGAGCTACAGAGACTTCAGCGACCACATTCAGTAGACCACTTAATAATAGCCTTGTTCAGGAGTACACTGAATAGCATAGAAGGAGAAATATCCTTTTTAGAGGATAGGCTTAAGCAAGAACAACAAAAAGTACTGGAGGCTCAGACGTACTATAGACGAAATCGTTTTTGGGGCCCTATTTCAAAGAACGGTGATGTTCGCATCTATACGTGTGGTCGTGATGCAAATGTAGAAGCTCATCGATACGTCCGAGGTCAAGGTGGGCGCACAAACATCGACATGTGGGATTACCGAGCCGTTTTGGATATCACGCATTTCTTTCTTTCCAATTACCCCAGCGCAAGAGTGACCATTGAAGATCCCAGAGCAAAGTTGCGTGGCTCTGATCTTGAAGAAGTAGGATTATTAGTCTCACATGTAACTGATCTCCAACGGACTCTAACAAACAAAGATTGCATTGTAATCGGCTCGCCTGACGTGAGTGATTTTGCCGAAATTGGTCTTGCACAGATTCACAAAATTCCTCCCTACGACGCAAAGCGAATTAAGACGAAGGGGTTCGTGATTATCAAGGACAGCAAGAATACGAAAAGCTCCTTTTATTGGGAAAGGAAAGAAGGTGAACCAGAAGGGGTAGCAGAAATTCTAGGCGACAACGAATACAGATTTTTCCATAATGAACCGGTCAAGCAAAGCGGGAATCCAGGAAAGATGTATGGCATCTTAACTGTAGCAACTAACCCATTTCACGATGGTGGTTTCCCGCGAAAGTTAATAATACTTTCGGGGTTTAGTGGTGTTGCAACAGATGCAATTGCAAAAATACTTTCGGGCGAGGAATATTTAACTGAGTTTTATAAATTTGACAATGCTTATACGAACATCAAGCGTGATATTGAAGCGCTCATCGGCGTAGAATATGTTGCAGAGGCGGGAATGGAAATACGTGACACGCGGCGAATTACGAAAATTACCTTCGAAAAACTGGTCGAGATCTAATTTTTAGGCGGGAAAATATGACTCAAGTCTCCTCTTTGTTAAAGTTGAAGCCAGCAATCATTACAGGCGATATGGACAGCGCACGTGTGTTGAAAACGATAATGGAATCTCAAACAGATTACATTCAGTCTATAGAGATTGGAGATCGGATCAATACCGCAAACTCACTTTTTCGTGACAAAGGATGCAACTGTTTGTTCATAGACATTTTCACTCTTGATGTCAAACAAGCAATTGAGTTTATCAATCATGTGCGCAACACATATCCTATGGTGCCAATTTGCCTTTATTCTAAATTGACTGATCTTACCTTAATGCCAGAAGTCAATGACTATTGGCAAAGACGCTTTGAGCACTACTTCAAGCTGCCGTGTGACCAAAACGTTGACGAGCTAATTGACAATACACAGTACATGTTGCGTGCGATGTCACACTACTTACAGAATGACGTTGTTCTTGACAAAGTAAGTGGACTGGCAAAGCGGGTTCAGGAGGAATCAGGTAATTTAATTATAGAACGTGAACAGAAAAGTGAACTAGAAGAAACTTTGGCGACAATTGAGCAGGTGCTTAAGAACAGGGAGCAGTTCCAACGTTCCAATCTAATTTCTATTGTGCCTGGTATAAGTACGGATCAAATAGAACGACTTGTGAACGAGACCCTCAAGGATGCAAACAAATCGCTCAATACGGCCAGGTTGGTCAACATGCTTGTCTTGCTAGGCGGCTCTCTCTTAGTTGCGACTTCGTTTTTTATCGCAGCTACGACCGCACGATGGGAAGCGATTGCGTTTGGTGGTCTAGGAATGGCCGGCATAATAGCTGCCCTCATAACCAGTCCACTGAAAGCCATAGGTACAAGTGCAAATCAAATTATTCAGGTACAAATAGTGTATTTTCAATTTCTCAGTCAACTTCGCCTTCTGAGCCAAGACGGCAAAAAGACCAATGTTCTTGAAAGAAGTAAACGGCTAGAAGAGGCGATGGGACAAACGGTGAAGGCATTAATTGAGCACAGGCAGTAAGAAAGGCTCGGCGAGCGTAAACCGACTGAAGTATGCTCACAAATCAAGCCGCTCGTAAAAGAGGCCTAATAGTACAAGGAAGAAGCAAACTTTAGCATTGTGCGGAATTAATTTGGGGGCGTTCAGAGATAGATAGTTTTTACGTTTTCAAAAGAACACAGCTTATGAACACAATTGCCGCAGATTCGCAAAACCTACCTGTGCAAACAAGTCCGCAGTTCATTCAAAGTATCCAGGCCGGGCTGCGTTATTGGCTGCAAAAAACGGAGACGCTGGGGCCGGAGCAGGTGCGGTGGCTTGATCAACGCCGCAAAAACCTGCATCAGGCCGTTTTATTTGGTCTCAACCAGCCGGCAACCTGGAAGGATACGGCCCGGCTGTTGCTGCAAACATTTGACTTTACTGAATGGCGCGGTTACTGGATGGAATGGATCCCCGTGTTTGAGCAGGCGCTGGCAGTTGCGCCGCAGAAGGAAACGGTGATTTACGGCCGTCTACAAAATCGCCTGGGCCAGCTTTACCGTTTAGATAACCGCTTGCCCGAAGCCGAGATTCAGCATAAAGTAGCCCTCGATTTAGCGCAAAGATTGGCCAATGACGAGCTGCTGGTGATTACCTACAGTTGTCTTGCTGAATTCTACCTGAGCCAAAAAAATGTTGACCAAACAAAAGAGTATGGGCAGGCGGCACTCGACCTGGCCCAAACGCTTCCACGCCTGAAGCGCATGGAAGCGTTTGCTCACGTGAGCTTGGGAAAAATTGAGGAATTTATAGGGAATTGGCCAGCGGCCATTAGACATTACCAGCAAACGAGTCAAATATGGCGTGAGCTGGATAATCACACGTATTTGGCCCGCACCTTGACAGATTTGGGTATTGTTTATTCGAGGACAAACTCGTTTATCCTGGCGCAACAAGCATACGAAGACGCATGGGGAGTTTTGGAACTGACCAATAACGATAAGGATAAAGTAACCGTTAATCTAAATTTAGGCACTTTATTTTTTCGGCAAGAAAAATGGAGGGATGCCGAAGCCGTCTTTCTACGAGTAGACCCGATTGTGCTGCGTGAGCAAAATGAGTTTTATCTGCTTGCTTCTTATTATAATAATTTGGGCAACGTCTATCTGAAGATGCAGGAGTGGGAAAAGGCGTCGGAACACTTAATTCCGGCCATTGAAATTTTTCGTGAGACAAACAACCAGCTCAATTTAGGTAATAGTCTAGGGACGTTAGCAACAGTCTATGAACAGGACGGCCAACAGAAAAAGGCAGTGCGGTTCTATGAGGAGGCCATTTCTTTACTGCAAAAGTTCCCTGAAAGCCATTGGGCACAGAAATTATTGGGCGAGTTCATGCCGGCATATCAGAGGCTCCAGACGAAAAGTTAAAAAACGGCCTGCCACTACGCAGGAGGCAGGCCGTCTCGAAGGCTGGCGTGTTAGCCGCCGCAAGCAGTAGAGCCTGGATTGCTGCAATCTGCGAGGACGGGTGCGGTCAAGGTGGTCCCGGCCAACATCAGGGCCAGGGCAGCGGCGGCGAGCAGGTAGAGTACCTTACGACGAATTGCAAGTGACATGAGCTTTTTCCTTTACCAGTACGGTCTTGGCGACTTTGATCGGACCAGGTGGTTGTGAGAACGGCCGTTTCCCGGCCACCCAATTTCACAAAGCCTGTGAGTTAAAAAACGGACTGTATACAGACAAAAACAGCGTACTTTTTTCGTGCCAAAACATCCTGATAAAGGGCTGAAAATCGGTTGATCATGCGCTGATCAACGCTAAATAATTGAGTTGCTTGTGGAAAATCTGTGCATCTGCAACGAAGGGGAATCATGAGCGAGAAACTGGAACCATTATCGGGGGGGCGCTACTGGCCTGATTTTCGCCAGGAGGTGTTGGATTGTTTGCGTCACTGGTTGGCGGTGGGAACAAGCGGTGCGTTGGTGGGGCTGGCGGGCGCTGGTAAGTCAAACTTGCTGCTGTACCTGGCCCGCTATCCGGAACAATTGTTGCAGGCGGACAACGCTTCATTCACCGTTTTGGTGACAATCGATTTAAATCTTTTGGTGGATCGGCAGCCGACCACGCTGTATCGCTTGATTTTGCGCGGGTGCTGGCATCAGAGAGATCGCTTTTCAGAGCCACTGCTTTCCTTGCTTGAGCCTCTTTATGATGAGCACAAACAAACCAGGGATCTTTTTCTGGCGCAAACGGCCGTTCATGATTTACTGGCAGCGGTTGAACAGCAGGGCGGGCGCGTTGTCCTCATTCTGGACCAGTTCGACCATTTCTGCCGTACGGCTTCAGCCGAACTCACCATGCTGCTGCGCAGCTTGCGCGACAGCTTTAGGGAAACTTTGATCTACTTTGTGGGGATGCGCCAGACCGTGATTTACATGCCGGAGCCGCAGATGTTGGGGGAGCTGTACCAGCTGCTCGACACGCACGTGTGCTGGGTCGGGGCCATGCGGCCAGTAGATGCCCAAATGTTTATTGCTCAAGAATTAGGGCGGGCCAACCGGCAAGCAACGGCGGAAGAGATCACGTTGTTGCTGGCCCTGACGGGAGGCTATGCGGCTCTGCTTAAAGCCGCTTGTGCCTGGTGGCTGACCGTGCCGGAACGCCCATCTTTAGACTAGTGGCGGGCTGTTTTAGGCGAGCATCCCCCAATCCAAAACCGCTTAAAAGAAATTTGGCAAGATTTAACCCAGGAAGAAAGGTGGATTTTGGCCGAACTTCAGGATGGCCACCAAACGAACGGAGACAAACTTTCGCCGAAAGTGTTGCAGCAGCTGCGCAGTCGTGGTTTGTGCGAAGAAGGAGAGGATGGCTGGCAGGTAAAGGGCTGGCTGCTGCATGATTTTGTGCAAACGGCCGTCAAGCGTGGCCTGGGGCGTATCTGGCAAAGAGAATTAACCGGCGAGCTGTTTCAGGGCAACCAGCGCATTGAGGGATTACGGCCGTTAGAAGAGGCCCTGCTGGCGTTTCTGGTCAACCATCCCTATAAGTTCCACACCAAATCAGAAATTATTCGCCATGTTTGGCCAAAAGAAACGCATATTGAAGGTGTTACCGACGACAGCTTATACCAGATTATCGGCGGCGTGCGTCAGCGGATTGAACCGAAAACGGCCGAATCACACGTTTATTTGCTTACCAAGCGGGGGGTTGAAGAAGGTGGCTACCAGTTTTTCCCGGAAGGGTATCCGGCTGGCTAAAACTCGCTGTGCTCCACGTCAAACACATGGGAATGCAGATTGGCAATCCACTGTTTGCCCTCTTGCGTTTTGCGCAGGTAATGGAGCGCGTCTTGGATGTGCGGCCGTACCACCTGCCAGTAGAACTTGGTGAAATTTTGCCGCATATGGCCAGGACTTGTGTAGCCGATCCGCTTATTTTCCCCCGTTTCTTCAAACTCATAATACAGTGCCGGAATTTTGCGCAGGTAGTCTGGATCGCCTAGCTGACCAATAAAATCGGCGGCACGTACCAGGCCGGCAAAGCTGCCTGTTTCCTGGTAGAAAGGGTCGTCTGGTACGGGAAAACGGGTCATTTCAATGTAGCTGGCAATTGTTTTGGCATCCACTTCACTAACCAGCGAGTTGCCAAATCGTTCCATCACAAACAGCTTGCTGCGGCTTACGTGATATGGGGTAAGGGAAGCATCAGTACCGCCAAAAGGAAGCTTGACGGTTTTGCCATTTTCACCGGTGGCATACTCACCATTTTCATCCAGCCGGCACACCCCTTTTACATAGCCGATGTCGTGGCATAACAAAGCCATCATAAAATGCAGCCAATCATTGGGGGTAATGCCGCCCTCGCATAGATGCTTGCCTTTGAGGATCGATTGGCCCACCAACGTCACCATAATGGTGTGATCGATATTGTGATAAAGCGCATCGGAATTGGCGATATTTTCCAATGCCAACCGTCCGGTCCACTCCAAAATGTTGGCGTTTTGCGGTTCCATCAGGCTGTAAGTCTGCCCATAGGCATCCTTTAACGCCTGCACAAAGTGTTCGATCGTTAGGCTTTGCAAATTAAGCATCATCCGGTTAATCCATTTTGTTGTTGATTTTTTTTGGGTCGCAACGACAACTATGTGCCTAATAAGATACAAGTCTATGCAGCGATTGTCTAGCAAAGGAAGCAAATTCTAGGTGAAAAATGGAAAGTTGAGGGAAACCAGAAACTATCGGCGGTCGATTTCGGCAGCGCGAATGGTGAAATTTTCAAAGCTGACCTGGACGGAACCGTCTTCTGAGCCGCTGGCGGCAACACCTGCCAAGCCTTGTGTAAAATGGTCGTCCGTCCCCTCTGCCGCCAATTGATTGTTTACATACAGCGCCAGATAGTTGCCCGCGCAAATGGCCCGCAGCCGGTTGGCGCGCTCGCCCTGGCGCACGGCGTTGTTGGGCCTCCAATCTACAATGGGGGAAGAGTCGCCGCGTTCTTTCCGGCGTATGGAGACAAGGCCGTCGCCGCTGATGAGGAAGTAGTAGCCGCTGCGGCTGTCTCTGCTGCTGGCGCGGCAAACCAGGCCATAGGCGTTGTTTGGCTCTCTGGAAAGCTGGCGCACGGCCGTTTCCAGCTCCACATCTTCGTATACACCTTCAGCAAGATTCCAGACGTAGGTGTCTGATGCGGATCTGAGTTCGCAGCCATCGTCATTTAGCTGTACGGCCGTGCCCGCTTCCACATCCAGCTTTTCCGGGCACCCATCCCGGCCGTCAAAATCCGTTTCTAGCAGCACTTCCGCCACCGCCACCTCCTCTGTCGCGGCATCGGCGCAGGCAGCCAACGCCACTGGCAGCAGAGCAACCAGCATTAAGAAGATAACGTTTCGGTAAGCATACTTTTTTTGCATTTTATTCTGATGTCTACAACAAATTGAAGTAACCAACAAATTCTAAACCAATTCGTTGATGACTAAAATTCGCTGTAGATTCTTTAATGATGAAACAGCCGCAGGCCGCTGAAGATGAGCGTCATGCCGTAGGCGTCGGCCGCGGCAATCACGTCTTCATCCCGCACCGAACCGCCCGGTTCGATAATATATTTAACACCACTGCGCTGCAAACGGTCAATATTGTCGCGGAAGGGGAAGAAGGCGTCTGAGCTGGCAGCCACGTCTTCCAGCTGATCAAGCCATTCGCGCCGCTCGGCGTAGGCGAGCGGTGGCGGCACAACTTCAAACAACGCTTCCCAGGACGGCCGTTCCACTTCACCAATCTCATCCAGCACGTATAAATCAATCGCATTGTTGCGCACCGCTCGCTTCACCTCATCCTTAAATTGGAAGCTGAGCACGCGCGGATGCTGGCGCAGCCACCAGTTATCGGCTTTGTCGCCGGCCAGCCGGGTGCAGTGGATGCGCGACTGCTGCCCGGCACCCAGGCCAATCACCTGGCCGTTGAGCGCATAGCATACGGTGTTTGACTGCGCATACTTGGTCGCAATCGTGGCTACAAGCAAATCCCGCTTGGCGCTGTCCGGCAGTTCCTGGCTGGCCGAGACCACGTTCAGCAGCAGGGCTTCGTTGATTTCGGCGTCGTTGCGCCGCTGAGAGAAGGTAATACCATACACCTCGCGGCGTTCCAGCGGCGGCGGTTCGTAATTGGGATCGATTTGGATGATGGGGTAACGGCCGTTTTTCTTCTGCTGCAAAATTTCCAACGCTTCCGGCTCATACCCTGGGGCCATGACGCCGTCAGACACCTCGCGGGCAATGAGCCGGGCGGTCATCACGTCCACCGGGTCGCTCAATGCCACCCAGTCGCCAAAAGAAGACATGCGGTCTGCGCCGCGCGCCCGGGCATAGGCAGTGGCCAGGGGTGTCAGTTGGCCCAGCAGGTCATCTACAAAGTAGGCGCGGGCTTCTTGCCGGCTTAGCGGCACGGCGACGGCCGCGCCTGCCGGGCTGACGTGCTTAAACGAGGCGGCGGCCGGCAAATCAAGGGCTGCTTTTAGTTCTTTTACCAGCGGCCAGCCGTTCAGCGCGTCGAGTAAATTGATGGTGCCGGGCGAGCCGTTTAGCACCTTCAGCGGCAGCTCGCCCTGCATGGTGTAAATTTGAGCCGGGGTTTGGTGTGGATTGACGCCATAGCGCAAGGTAAGCTGGCTGTGGCTGTGCGGAAACTGCCGGCGCAGAAAATTGGCGATGGCGTCGTCGTAAACGGCCGTATGCTGAAACGCCTTTAACGCCAATCTCTGGCGGGTGGGCAGGGTGGTGTCTCCCTGGCCGCGCAGCTCGGCTAACACGGTCTGGTAGTCGGCCGGATCGCACACCACGGTGACCCGCAAATGGTTTTTGGCGGCAGCCCGCAGCAGCGTCACGCCGCCGATGTCGATCTGCTCGACGGCTTCTGGCAGCGTGACCCCTTCTTGAGCCACCGTTTCCTGAAAGGGATACAAATTGCACACGACCAGGTCGATGTTGCGGTAGCCCTGGGCCTTCATGTCGGCCTGGTCGCTCTCGATGTTGCGTGCCAGGATGCCGCCGTGCACGGCCGGATGCAGCGTTTTGACACGCCCGCCCAGCATTTCGGGCGCTTGGGTCAGGTCGGATACATCCTTTACGCTTAACCCGGTCTCGCGAATGGCGCGCGCCGTGCCGCCGCTGGCAATGAGATCAAAGTTTAGTTCGCTGAGCGCCTGGGCCAGTTCCACCAATCCCGTTTTGTCGGACACAGAAAGCAGCGCATGCTTCTTGGATGCCATCTCGTTTAACTCCTGTTTGCCAGAAAGACCCTAAGGGTTTGCTAACTCTTAGTCAAAACTGTTTGAGGGCAAACCCTTAGGGTCTGCAACTGTCTGCGGACTTTTTATAGATGAATGACCTGATCGCGGCCGGGGCCGACGGAAACGGCCGTTACCGGCACCCCGGTCTCATCAGCAATAAACCGAATGTAATTTTGCGCGTTTTGGGGCAAATTAGCCAATTGGCGTGTGGCCATAATATCTTCCTGCCAGCCGGGCAGCGTTTCATACACGGGCTGGCAGCGGCTGAGTGAAGGAATGTCGCTGGGGTAAAAATCAATCGTCTCCCCATCCAGCCGGTAAGCGTTGCACACCTGAATCTCGTCCAAACCGCTTAAGATGTCCAGCTTGGTAATAACCAGTTCCGTCAGGCTATTGATGCGGGTGGCATGGCGCAGCATAACTAAATCCAGCCAGCCCACAAGGCGCGGGCGGACGGTGGTGGTGCCATATTCATCCCACGGGTTGTCGCCCGTGCCGCGCAGCCGGTGAGCCATCTCGCCATCCAGCTCCGCGGGGAAAGGACCGCCGCCGACGCGGCTGGTAAACGCTTTGGCAATGCCGATGACGCGCCCCACCATGCGCGGCCCGACGCCCAATCCTACCAAAACGCCACCGGACGTAGGCGTCGAGCTGGTAACAAAAGGGTAGGTGCCATGATCGAGATCGAGAAAGGTGCCCTGGGCCCCTTCGGCGAGAACGGAACGGCCGTTGCCCAATGCCTCATTCAGGTAAACCGAACCATATACCAGATGATCGCGCAGCTTTTGGGCAAACTGAGCATATTCGGCGGCTACGGCATCATCATCCAGCGGTTCCGCGTCGTAAATCTTGGTGAGCACCTCGTTCTTTTCGGCGATGTGGGCCTGAATCTGGTCGGCCAGCTCTTCCGGATTGGCAAACAGTTCGGCGCGCAAACCGACGCGGCTGGTTTTGTCTGTGTACGCCGGACCGATGCCGCGCAGCGTCGTGCCAATCGCCTCGCTGCCGCGCCGGGACTCTTTGGCTTTGTCCAGGGCGATGTGCGCCGGGGTGATGAGATGGGTGTTGCGGCTAATTTTGAGTCGCGCCGGGCTCACATCAATGCCGCGCTCGGCCAGGGCCGCCATCTCGCGCAGCAGCACGGCCGGGTTCAGCACCACGCCGTTACCAATGAGGCAGGTAACATTGCGGTGAATGATGCCGGAGGGGATGAGGTGCAGTTTGAAGATGTCACCCTTCACGGTGACGGTGTGTCCGGCGTTGTCGCCGCCGCTGTAGCGGGCCACGATGTCGGCCTGCGCGGCCAGCAGGTCGGTGACCCGCCCTTTGCCTTCATCCCCCCATTGGGCTCCAATAATCATGTCGAGTGGCATTGGTTTCTCCTGTAAAAATAATTTAGCGCAGAGCCGCAGAGGGAAAAGCCTTTGCATTTTAGTGCTCCAGCGCAAAATTTGATATTGATGGTTTTTCCAACGCGTGTTATTTCCTTAATAACGACGCCAGAAATGGATAAGCCCGACCAGCCGGGTGTTTCTCCCTGAGGTCGGGCTTATGAATTGTGTTTTTCTTTATGTATGGCCATGAATTTTCCGCATCTTCCCATGCGTGCGGCTTGATAAATTCTGGCAATAGACTACGGTCTGCCATCCTGGGCAGCTGTGCTATTGCGAACAAATTATAACAGAAAAATTTGTGATGGGTTTTGGCAACTTTGCCCAATTTTCCTACTGAAAACTGACCACTGTTTACTGAGTACCGGGTTTAGTAGTGGACGTTGACGAGCGTGCCAATGGAGACAAAATCGTAAATCCAGGCGGCGTCCTCGGTGGCCAGGTTGACGCAGCCGTGGCTCATGGGGGTGCCAAAATTGCTGTGCCAGTAGGTGCCGTGCAGGGCGTAATCCTCGTAGAAGTACATGACGTAAGGTACGTCTTCCAGGTAGTAATCGTAACCCAGCAGACTACCGTCCATTGTTTGGCTGCGATAAGTAAGCCAGATGCGAAATTGGCCGGTGACGGTGGGATGTTCCCAGGTACCGCTAGAAACGCTTGTGGTGTAGACAACCGTATCCCCTTCATAGGCACGCAGCGTTTGGGTGGTCAGGTTTACATCCACCCACCGTTCATAGGGACCAACGCCAAACGGCCGTACCGCATCCTGGTAATTGGGATTCACAAACGTGGGCACGGCGCTGGGGGTTGGCGTGGGCGTCGGCGACGGCGTGGGCGTAATGGTCCAGGTGGGCCGGGGCTGGTCGCTGCCGGTGCTGGCAATCTGCTTGGCCGGCACGTGGGGCTGGGACGTTTGCGTAGCGGTGGGCTTGGGATGAACGGCCGTTGTCAACGCCGGCGCAATGCCATCGTTTTCAGCACTGGTGATGAGATTGTTGTTGAGAACGGCCGTTTCAGACCGTTCACCGTTGGGTTGAAACTGTTGCCAGGCGTATACAGCGCCAACAACTAAAAAAAGAAGCAAAACAGCGCCTGCCGCTGCCCGGCGCAAAGTTTTGGGCTGAAGCCAATCACCGAACGATGTTTGAGTTGCTTCAGGTTCTGCGGCCCGGGCAGTTTGCAGACGCTTTTTTGCCCAGCGCCGCGCTTTCTGCACGTTTTCGTTGTTCGGGGCCAGCATTTCGGCCCGGTTGATGTATTCAAGGCTGGCCTGGGGCGATTGGGCGACGGTGGCCAGCCAGAGCCAGCCGCGATAATCTTGCGGGTCCTGGCGCACGGCTTGCTGCAGCAGTTGGCGTGCCTGGTGCTTGTTGTTTTGCTGAACGGCCGTCTTTGCCTGGCGCAGCAAATGATCAATGGAGGAACCGGTCATGCTGCTCATTGCGTACCGTCCAGGAAGCATTGGATGCCGTTCAGAATCCCGGCGGCGGGAACATCGGCATTGTTGGTGAGCAAGGTACGATCCAGGTTCATAAAGCCTGTTTCGATAATAATGGCGGGCACGCCATCCGGCAGGGTGCGGAAAGCGTGGTAGTCGGTCATGTGGGGGGTGATGGTGTTGGCGTGGTAGGGCAGTTGGGTTGCCTGGGCGTAGGCAGCTTCCATACAGCTTTGCAGCTGCGCTGATTCGGTTCGGCTGGAGGGGGCGACCTTGTAGCCGGTGGCCAGATTGTTGACATAGACGCAGGAGTCGGCGTGAATGGAGATGACGGCCGTACCGCCATAGTTACCCAAGCGAGGATCAAATTCATCTAAAATATCGGCATGAATGCCCTGGGCCAGCAGCGCCCCCGCTACCTTTTCTGCAATATTCAGGTTTACTTCAGCTTCGGTGAGACCATCATCACAAACGGCACCGCTGTCGCTGCCCTTGTGCCCGGCAATGATGCCAATGCGAATGGGTCCGGGACTTTGGGCCAGGCGCTGCAAAACTGGCTTAGCAGGGATCGGTTTGTAAAAAGGGGCAGAAAGGGAACTACTGCTGCTGTTGGCAATCATCTCGGCCGTTGCTTCCGGCGGGCTAAAAAACCAGTAAGTGACAGCCATTCCCACAAACGCCAGCAACAAAAAGATTACAATGGGCAAGTTACGCCCCAGCAGGCGCAGCCAATCGAAAGATTCATTTTCCCAGCCGCCGTTTGGATAATCTGATTGCATATAGTTTCGCTTTAAGTGAACGACTTACTGCCAGCCTGTTGCTTACCCTGATCTTATGTCTATATTTTACACGAAACTGCCAATGTGGAAAATGAGAGATTTTGGGTGGAACCGTAAGTCATAAATGAGAGAAGGTCGCGAATTTTTGGCACTATTGCTAAAAATAAGATGAATTTGTCACCTTTTTGTTACAATATAGCTCTTGTAAGTAATGGAGTGCATCATGCATGAAGTAGAGCAGTTAGTCAACGATGCCAGGAATGGCAGACATTCAATAGAAGATCGGCAGCAGGCGTTTGCTCAACTGGTTGGCGAGTTTTACGAAACCGCTTTTCAATGGGCTTTCAGCCGGCTGCACGATGCCGATTTGGCTCAGGATGCCGTGCAGGAAGCGTTTGTGGTCGCTTACCAAAAGCTGCACCAGCTTAAGGAGCCCAAAGCGTTTGCCGGCTGGTTCAAGCAAATTGTGCTCAGCCAGACGTACCGGCTGCTGCGCGACACGCGCCCGCTGGCCAACGCGGTTAATCTGAGCCACGACATCATGACTGCGGAACCTGGTCCGGTGGCCCTGGTAGAAAACGACGAGTTGAAAGAAAGGGTGATGACGGCCGTTCAGGCGTTGCCAGAAAAAGAGCAGGTGGTGACCAAATTGTTTTACCTCAACGGCTATTCGCAAAAAGAGATTGCCCGGCTGCTTGAGCTGCCATTGACCACCGTGAAAAAGCGGCTGCAATACGCCCGGCAAAATCTGCGGGGCATCATGGTAAGTATGATGGATGCCTTTGTGCCCGAGCTAGAACCGGCACCGGCACCTGTGCCGATTCCGGTACGCACCCGGCCCGCTTACCCGCCGGATGTGCCGGAATGGTAAAATAAAAAGGAATATAACGATGTCATGCGCTTGAATCCTCTCTGGTTTAAGCGTACAATGTTTTCAATATCTTAGTTAGTAGGATCATAGGTGATTAAGTAAACTGCAAAAAAGTTTTTAGAAAGACCAAAGGCCATTCGCAGTTTACATAGAAAAATAGTGAGTAAAAGCTATGGATGAGCAACCAAACGACAATCGCCCATCGGTACCAACCTGGGTGTGGATTATTACAATATTTGCCGTCATTGTCGGCTTGCAGCTGCTGTTTAGCGGCCGTTTAAGCGGACCGGAAGAAATCAGCCAGCAGCAATTCTTTTCGCTGGTTGAAAATGGCGAAGTGGACGTGATCGAGCTAAGTGGCGACACGCTGGAAGCGTATCGCGTCGACGCCTCCGGTGAAGCCGTATCAGTGGGTGTCACAACCAAAGATGCGCAAAGCTCACTGGAAGACGTGTTAAATTACAATAACCTAACCAATGAACGATTGGCTGAGCTCGGTGTGGAAGTCCAGGTGCGCAACAATTCGTTCCGCAACAATCTCTTTAGCATCCTGATAACGATTGGCCCTGTTTTGCTGCTGATCTGGATTTTCAGCCGGGGCTTCCGGCAGATGCAAGGTGGAGGTGGCAACAGCATTTTTGGATTCGGCCGTAGCCGGGCTAAAAACTTAAGTGACGCTGACCGGCCGACCGTGACCTTTGATGATGTTGCCGGTGTTGATGAGGCCAAATTGGAGCTGGCCGAAGTGGTGCAGTTCCTGCGCGAACCGGAGAAATTTGTCCAGGTTGGCGCGCGTATTCCTAAAGGTGTGTTGATGGTTGGCCCGCCTGGGACGGGTAAAACGTTGCTGGCCCGCGCCGTTGCCGGCGAGGCCGGTGTGCCCTTCTTCCACATCTCCGGTTCGGAATTTGTAGAGATGTTTGTCGGTGTCGGTGCCAGCCGGGTGCGCGATCTCTTTGAGAAAGCCAAGCAGTCGGCCCCTTCCATTGTGTTTGTCGATGAAATTGACGCCGTGGGTCGGCAGCGTGGCGCTGGTTTAGGCGGTGGCCATGATGAGCGTGAGCAAACCCTCAACCAAATTCTGGTGGAGATGGATGGTTTCGACAACGATACCAACGTCATTGTGATGGCGGCGACCAACCGGGCCGACATTTTAGACCCGGCGCTGCTCCGTCCTGGTCGCTTTGACCGCAAGGTATACGTAGATCTGCCCGACGTGCGCGGGCGCGAAAAGATTTTAGAAGTCCATGCACGCGGCAAGCCCATTAGCAAAGAAGTAGAATTGAAAGAGTTTGCTAAGCTGACGGCCGGTTTTTCCGGTGCCGACTTGGAGAATTTGCTCAATGAAGCTGCTATCTTTGCCGCCCGGCGCGATCAGCGCACCATTGGCAACCTGGAGTTCCAGGACGCTTTTGACCGCATTGCGCTAGGTCCAGAAAAGAAGAGCCACGTTATGTCTCAGGAAGATAAAGAGACGGTAGCCTATCATGAGGCTGGGCACGCAGTGGTGAGCTTCCACCTGCCCCATACCGATCCCGTGCAAAAAATCACCATTGTGCCTAGAGGCCGGGCAGGCGGTTATGTGCTGCCGCTGCGTGAAGAGCGCATGGTGTATACCCAAGAAAAATTTGAGGATCAGATTGCCATGGCGATGGGCGGCCGTGCAGCCGAAGAGGTGTTCTTTGGCCAGATTACCACGGGGGCGGCTTCAGATTTACAGCAGTCTACCCGTTGGGCCAAGGCGATGGTGATGAATTATGGCATGTCTGCTTCTTTAGGCTTGCCTACCTATGGCGACCAGAACAGCAACCCGTTTGTAGGTCGTGACTACGGCTTTGGCGCCGCTCGCGATTATAGTGAAGAAGCAGCCAGAGCAATTGATGAAGAGGTGCGCATCATTCTGGATCGCAATTACAAGCGAGCCAAGCAGCTTATCGAAGATAATCGAAATAAGATGGTGGCTTTGGCGAACGCCTTGATGGAAGTGGAGACTATGGACCGCGAAACGTTTGAGAAGTTGATGAACGAAACGCTGCCGGTTGAAACAGAAAATGGCCAGCCAGAAACGGAAGAGTTGAAAGAGGCCCTGGTTGAAGAGGTGATGCCGTCTTCTGATTGATTTGAGTCTATTTGGCTACTCGTTAATGATGGCCTCCTCACTTTTTGGTGAGGGGGCTTTTTTCTTTCTCGGGCTTATATTGATTTTGCGGGATAATTAGTTTATGGCTGCACGATTTCGCCGCATGGGGCGGCAATACGAATCGGACCCGGACACAAAGGCTACGCGCCTGAGCCGGGAAAGTTTGCATACGTTTGGACGGCTGTTGGAGTACGTACGGCCGTATCGCAAACAAATGATCTTCTCCATCACGCTGCTGCTGTTTAGCACGCTGCTGGGGCTGGTGCTGCCGCTGGTGGTACAAAATCTGGTGGATGTGGTTCTCATCGACAAAAATTTGACCCGGCTGAACCAGTTGGCGATTGGCCTGTTTGTGGTGTTTATTTTGCAGGCACTGTTTAGCTTTGGTCATCGCTTGACGCTGGCCTTTGTCGGCGAAAAAGTGATTGCCACCATTCGCGTGCAAATTTACACGCATTTGCAGTCGCTTTCCCTGAAATATTTCGCCGATCATCGCACCGGCGAGATGGTATCCCGTCTGACTAACGATGTATCGCTGCTGCAAACAGCCGTTACCGACAATCTAGTGGCGCTGCTGCGGCAGGCGATTACGCTGATTGGCGCGGCCGTTTTGCTCTTCTGGCTCAACTGGCGGCTGACGCTCATCATCCTCACCGGCATTCCCATCATCTCGCTGACGATGGTGGCGCTGGGGCGGCAAATTCGCAAGGCGGCCAAGGCGGTGCAGGATGCCCTGGCCGAGGCGGCCAACGTGGTGGAAGAGACAGTCAGCGGCATTCGCATTGTCAAGTCATTTGTGCGGGAGGCGCATGAAATCGGCCGTTTTTCGGCGCGGGTCAACGACACGTATGAAGCAGCCATGTGGCGGGCCAAGATCGGTGCTGTGCTGGGGCCGATCATCGGCTTTATGGCTTTTGCTTCGATTACGCTGACGCTCTGGTTTGGCAGCATCGAGGTAATTGAAGGACGGCTGTCGGCCGGCGGGCTGGTGGCTTATTTGGTGTACACGATGATGGTGGCCGCGCCGGTGGCCTCGCTGGCCGGGCTGTATGCCCAGTTCCAGTCGGCGCTGGGGGCCACGGAGCGGCTGTTTGAGCTGCTGGACACCGCGCCAGACATTGCCGACCGGCCCGATGCCACGGTGCTGCCGCCGGTGGCGGGGCGCGTAGAGTTTGATGGAGTCGATTTTGATTATGTGACGGCCGTTCCCATCCTGAAGCAAGTGTCGTTTGTGGCTGAACCGGGCCAGGTGGTGGCGCTGGTGGGTCCCAGCGGCGCGGGCAAAAGCACGCTGGTGAACCTGATTCCCCGATTTTATGACGTGGGCAACGGCCGTATTCTCATCGACGGCTGCGACGTGCGCGACGTGACGGTGCAGAGTCTGCGCCGGCAAATTGGCATTGTGCCCCAGGAAACGATTTTGTTTTCCGACACGGTGCTGGAAAATATTCGCTACGGTAATTTGGCGGCGACGCAGGCGGAGATTGAAGCCGCTGCCCGAGCGGCCAATGCCCATGAGTTTATTACCAACGATTTGCCCGAGGGCTACCAGACAATGGTGGGCGAGCGCGGCGTGAAGCTGAGCGGCGGCCAGCGGCAGCGGGTGGCCATCGCCCGCGCCATCCTGAAAGATCCGCGCATCCTCATTTTGGACGAAGCGACTTCCTCGCTGGACAGCGAAAGTGAGAGTTTGGTGCAGGAGGCGTTGGAGCGGTTGATGAACGGCCGTACCTCCTTTGTCATCGCCCATCGCCTGAGCACCGTCATTAACGCCGACTGGGTACTGGTTCTGGACCAGGGGCGCGTGGTAGAACAGGGAACGCACAGCCAACTGCTGCAAAACCCGGATGGACTGTATTATCGACTGTATCAGATGCAGTTTTCAAATAGCGGTAGTGGAGATTTGAGACTGGAGCTTGGAGATTGAACGGTTAATGGAGCAAGAGAACAACATCGCTGAACGAAATTATCCAACCGATGTGGAGATTGTGCCGGTAAACGGCCGTGAGTTTATCCTCATCGGCACGGCCCACATTTCCCAGGAATCCACCGATTTGGTGCGTGCCGTCATTGAGCAGGAGCATCCCGATGTGGTGTGCGTGGAGCTGGATGAACAGCGCTACAAAACTCTGTCGGAAAAAACCAAATGGGAGAATCTCGATCTCAAGCAAATCATTCGCCAGAAACAGCTGATGACCTTGCTGGTGAACCTATTGCTGTCTTCTTACCAAAAGCGATTGGGCCAGAAGTTGGGCGTGTCGCCCGGTACCGAACTGTTGGAAGCAACCAAAGTGGCTCAAGAGATGAATATTCCACTGAAGTTGGTGGATCGAGATGTGCGCATTACCCTGCGGCGGGCCTGGAACAGCATGAGCTTCTGGGAAAAGATGAAGCTGCTCGGTTCCGGTTTTGTGGGTGCCGTGGAAGGGGAAGAGATTTCCGAAGAGATGCTGAGTGAAATTCGCCAGTCGGATGTGCTAACTGAGCTGATGAACGAACTGGGCGAGTTTATGCCTGTCCTCAAAGGCGTCCTCATCGACGAGCGCGATACCTACATCGCCCAAAGAACCCGTGACGCCGAGGGACAGAAAGTGGTGGCAGTCGTCGGTGCAGGCCATTTGAGCGGCATCAAGCAAGCGCTGCTGGAAAACCGCATGGATGATTTGAGCGCCATCGAGCAGGTGCCGCCGCCCTCACCGGTGGGCAAAATAATTGGTTGGGGCATCCCGGCGCTGATCATCGGCATGATTGTGTACATTGGCTTGACGCAGGGAGCATCGGCGGCCGGGAACAATTTGCTGTACTGGGTGTTGGCCAACGGCATCCCCAGCGCGATTGGCGCGGTGATTGCCTGGGCCCATCCGCTGACCATCGCGGTTTCATTTTTCGGCGCGCCCCTCACCAGCCTGACGCCGGTGATTGGCGCGGGTTACGTGGCCGCTTTTGTCCAGGCGTACTTTGCGCCGCCGGTGGTGCGCGAGTTCAAAACGGTGGGGGATGACATCAGTCACTGGCGCAAATGGTGGCAAAACAAGCTGCTGCGGGTGCTGCTGGTGTTTATCTTAACCAGTCTGGGCAGCATTCTCGGCACCTACCTCGGCGCGGCCGAAATCATCTCGAATCTATTTTAAGATATTTAGCCACAGGCACGTTTCAACCAAAGCTTGTCATTCCCGCGCAGGCGGGAATCCACAAGCGCCAAAAGACTGGATACCCGCGTTCGCGGGTATGACATACGAAGGAGAAAAGCGTTGTGAAAAAGTGGCTTAGACGAATATTTTGGGGAGTTACGGCCGTTCTCCTCCTCATCATCTTGGGGGCGGGCGGCATCATTTTGTACGAAGGCTGGTTTGGCGAATCCTCGGCGCAATGGACCAATGTCACCTACACCGACGGCGACGGCACCGAACTGCGCGGTTACCTGACCCGGCCGGAAGAACCGGGCGTTTATCCCGGCGTGCTGCTCATCCACGAATGGTGGGGCTTCAACGAAGGCATGACGGTTTTGGCCGATGCCCTGGCCGCTGAAGGCTACGTCGTTCTGGCCGCCGATGCCTACCGCGGCGAAGTGACTGACCAGGTGCCGCGGGCCCTTTATTTGCGGCTGTCCACCCCCGAGGAGCAGGTGTTTAACGATGTAGACGCGGCCCTGGCTTACTTGATGAGTCTGGATTCTGTGGACAATGACAGAATTGCTTCGATGGGCTTTTGCTTTGGTGGCGGCCACTCTTTGCAGTTGGGCATGCGCCAATCGGAGAACATGGCGCTGACCATTTTGTATTACGGCACGGTGGTGACCAATCCGGATTTGTTACGGCCGTTAACCGACAACCAACCCGTTCTGGGCATCTTTGGCGAAGAAGATGCCTCCATTCCCACGGCTGAGGTGCTGGAGTTTGAAGCCGCCCTCAACAGCCTGGACATCCCCAACCAGATCACTATCTATCCCGGCGTGGGCCACGCCTTCCTGAACGAAGAAAACTTTGACGAACCTGGCCCCGCCGGTGACGCCTGGCAGGAAACTCTCGACTTTTTAGCGGATAACTTTAAAGAGTAGTATTGACGTTTGAACCGCGGTAAAAATATTTTAGAGGAGGGATAGCTGCTGTCCGGCTTCGATACGGCCGTTTCGTTCCAAATTGTGAAGGTGTCAAAGATAGGATAGATTTATTCATTCGTTCCTTCCTCAAATTAGTTGTTCTCTTTACGGCCGTATTCTAACACACCCTTTCGCTCATTTACCCTTCGCCGACTATAATGTGCATGGGGATTGCCTTTACTGTGAAGAACCGATGATTGAGAAAGGAGTCTGCCTGTGACAAACGCTGCCCACACCCACTTTAGAACCTGCAACCTGTGCGAAGCGATGTGCGGCCTGGAAATTGAGGTGCAGGGCGAAGAAATCCTGGCCATTCGCGGCGACAAGGCCGATCCGTTCAGCCGGGGGCACATCTGCCCCAAAGCCACCGCCCTGGCAGACATTTACCATGACCCCGACCGCCTGCGCTGGCCTGTGCGCCGCACCGCTGACGGCTGGGAGCAAATCAGTTGGGATGAGGCGTATGATGAGGTGGTGGACAACATCAAGCGGATTCAGGGGGAATACGGCCGTAACGCCATCGGCGTCTACCAGGGCAATCCCAACGTGCACAACCTGGGCGCAATGCTTTACTCACCACCGTTTGTGCGCACGCTGCGCACGCCAAACCGCTTCTCCGCCACCTCGGTGGACCAACTGCCGCACCATTTTGCCGCCTACTTCATGTTCGGCCACCAGCTCCTGCTGCCCATCCCCGACGTGGATCGCACCGACTTTATGCTGATGCTGGGGGCCAATCCCCTGGCTTCTAACGGCAGCCTGATGACCGCGCCAGACATTGCCAACCGGCTGAAGGCGCTGCAAAAGCGGGGCGGCCGGCTGGTGGTGATCGATCCGCGCCGCACGCAAACGGCCGCACTGGCTAACACCCACCATTTCATCAAGCCCGGCAGCGACGTGCTGCTTTTGCTGGCCCTGCTGCACACCATCTTTGCCGAAGGGCTGGCCAACCCTGGAGCACTCGCTGCCCACGCCGATGGCCTGGACACCGTGCAGCAGGCCGTGGCCGGCTTCACGCCTGAACTGGCGGCGGGTCCAACCGGTATTCCCGCTGACGCTATTCGCCAACTGGCCCGTGATTTTGCCACGGCAGAAACGGCCGTTTGTTACGGCCGTATCGGTGTTTCCACCCAGCAGTTTGGCGGATTGTGCCACTGGCTCATCAACCTGCTCAACTTTGTCACCGGCAACCTGGACAGCCCCGGTGGCGCGATGTTTACGCTGCCTGCCGTCGACGTCGTGGGCGTCACCACCATGACGGGACAAACGGTGCGGTACGG
>CALBTC010000240.1 GCA_937967805.1 uncultured Anaerolineaceae bacterium | reverse complement strand
TCGATCACCCAGATAAAAGAGGGAAAGCAGCATTAAGCCAACGCCACCACCGATGAGACCCCCGCGCAGCATTTTGTGGCGCATCATAGTTGAAAACCTCACAGAATGATAATGGAAATAAACATTGCGTTCAGTTTAAAGTGTAGGGGGAAATAGGCGTTGACTTATGTATCGCGGCATAGATGGGGGGTAGAAATAGGGTATAGACCTTGCTAAAAGTATATTTTTTGGCACTTATCTGGTTGCAGTGGATTACTTGCAGAGCGTATAATGAAATTCCTCGAATCTGAAAAGGATAAGATAATGAAACTCAAAGAAAGTTTGTCAACCGCACAACTATACCGGCATTGTGATCCCGATCAGTTTGATTTTGAAACAACGGCCGATTTAGACGACACTATCGCTATCATCGGCCAGGATCGGGCCGTAGAGGCTATCCAGTTTGGCATTACCATGGCGCAGGACGGCTACAATTTGTTTGCCCTGGGGCCAAATGGAGTGGGGAAGTATACGGCCGTTTGCCGCTACCTCGATCAACAGGCCGAAGATAAACCGGTCCCGCCCGACTGGTGCTACGTCCACAACTTTGAGCAGCCATACCAGCCCAACGCCTTTAGCCTGCCGGCGGGCAAGGGCAATGAACTGTGCCAGGATATGGAAAATTTGCTGGATGAACTATTTACCGTGCTGCCTGCCACCTTTGAGAGCGAGGAGTACCAGGTGCAGCGGCAAGCCATCCAGGAGCGGCTGCAAGGCCGGCAGGAAGAGGCGCTGGAGCAGCTAAATGAAGAAGCTCGCCAGGAAGATGTGGCGCTCATCAAAACGCAGCAAGGCTTGGCCATTGCCCCGCTGAAGGAGGGTGAGGTGATCCGGTCAGAGCAGTTCCAGCAGTTGCCTGACGATGAGAAAAAGAAGCACCAAGAAACCATCGAAAAGTATCAGAACAAGCTGCAAAAGCTCATGCGGCAGGTGCCGCAGTGGAGCCGGGAAAGCCGAGAGGAGTTGAAGCAGCTCGATAAGGAGATGGCCACCTTTGCCGTCTCGCCCCTTTTTGAAGATGAACTCATTAAGAATTATGAAGCATACGCCGAGGTTGTCGAATATTTGCAGGCGGTGAAGCGTGATGTGATCGAAAATGCCGACAAGTTTTTACAGTTGGAGGATTCTACTTCTTCCCGGTCGCAGCAAAATCCCTTTATGGCGGCGATGCAGGCGCGGCAGCAGATGACGCGCGAGTCACCCTTTTTCAACCGGTACCAGGTGAATTTGCTGGTGGACAACGGCCAAACGAGCGGGGCACCGGTGATTTATGCCGACCATCCGACGTTTGCCAATTTAATCGGCCGAATTGAGCACGAGGCCCGGATGGGTGCGCTGTTCACCGACTTTACGATGATAAAGCCGGGCAGCCTGCACCGGGCCAACGGCGGTTATCTTATTTTAGACGCGCGCAAAGTGCTCCTGAATCCACAAAGTTGGGAAGGGCTCAAGCGGGCTTTGCAGGCAGACGAAATCATAATTGAACCACTGGAGCATTCCCTGGGGCTGATCAGCACTACGATGCTGGAACCGGAACCGATTCCATTGGATGTAAAAATTATATTATTAGGCGAGCGGTATCTTTATTATCTGCTTTACCAGCTAGACCCGGATTTTGGCGAGCTGTTCAAGGTAGCGGCCGATTTTGAAGAAGAGATGGAGCGGGACGAGGCAACGAACCTTGTCTATGCTCAATTTATCAGTTCGCTGGTGCAGCGGGAGGAATTGCAACCGTTTAGCCGCCAGGCGG
Organism: uncultured Anaerolineaceae bacterium; assembly: GCA_937967805.1. The sequence continues at coordinate 25,342 of CALBTC010000240.1, read as the reverse complement.
TGGCTCGGGTGATTGAGTACAGTTCCCGGCTGGCGGCCGATGCAGAGAAGCTGTCTACCCACATGCAGCCGATGGCCGACTTGATGCGCGAGTCGAGCTACTGGTCGGCGCAGAACGGGCACGATGTGGTGCAGCCGGCCGATGTGCAAAAAGCGATTGATGCGCAAAAGTACCGCAACGGCCGTCTCCGCGAGCGAATGCAAGAGGCAATTTTGCGCGACACGGTGCTGATTGATACCGAAGATGCCGTCGTGGGCCAGATTAACGCGCTGTCGGTGATTGCCGTGGGGCAGCACGCTTTTGGCCGCCCCAGCCGCATCACCGCCCGGGTGCGTTTAGGCAAGGGCGAAGTTATCGACATCGAGCGCAAGGTGGAGATGGGCGGCCCGCTGCACTCTAAGGGCGTCATGATTTTGAGCGGCTTTTTGGGCGGACGGTATGCCGAGAAACGGCCGCTTTCCCTCACCGCTTCCCTGGTGTTTGAGCAAAGCTACGGCGGCGTCGATGGCGACAGCGCCTCTTCGGCCGAGCTATACGCTTTGCTGTCGGCAATGGCCGATGCGCCCATCAAGCAATCGTTTGCCGTCACCGGCTCTGTGAATCAGCGCGGGCAGGTGCAGGCGATTGGCGGCGTCAATGAAAAAATTGAGGGTTTTTTTGACATTTGCCAGGCGCGTGGCCTGACCGGTGAGCAAGGGGTGCTCATCCCCGCCGCCAACGTCAAAAACCTGATGCTGCGCCACGACGTGGTGCAGGCGGTGGCCGATGGCCAGTTTCACGTTTTTGCCGTGGAAAACATCGATGAAGGCATTGAACTGTTGACCGGGGTTGAAGCAGGCGTGATGGATGAAGACGGCCGTTATCCGCCAGAAACGATCAACCGGCGCGTGGCCGACTATTTAGACAATCTGGCCGAAACTCAACGCAGCTTCCACGAAAACGGCAAAGTGAAAAATTGAAGAAAGCCACAGAGGACACAGAGGAAAGAGAGGAAAGCTGCTTCTGGCAAAGGCCCCTCTCAAATCTCTGTGTCCTCTGTGGCTAAAAGTATTTAGGTAAAAGCAGGCGAGCTGCCTGTGGTTTACTAAAAAAGGCTGTATGCAACCAAATTATCAGAATTATCAACAGCAAAAACAGCAGAAGGATCGAGAACCGGAAGAACAGCCGCAACGACGGCCGTTTTGGCGCATTCTGTTTTGGCTGCTGCTCGTCTTGCCGCTCGTCTTTTACTATTTTTGGCTGTCCGATGGCGGCGATGCGAACCGCATTGCGCTGGATTACAGCCGGTTTCGCCAGGAAGTGGTGGCCGAGAATGTAGCGGCCGTTACCTTCGACGAAACGGAAATTCGCGGAGAGCTCATTGAACCGGTCACCGTGCCGGCTTCGGACGCTGCCGGGGATGAGGCCACGGTTACCGGCAGCGAATTTGTTACCCACATGCCATCGGTTGGCGACGATAATTTACTGCCTCTGCTGGAAGCAAATGATGTGACGATTACGGCCGTACCTCCCGGCGACAACACCTTGTGGGCCATCCTCATCAACATCTTGCCTTTTTTGCTGCTCATTGGCCTGGGCTACTTTTTCATTAGCCGAATGCGCCAGCCGGGGCAGCAAATCTTCTCCATGGGGCAAAGTCGGGCCCGGCTGTACGATGACGAGCAGGAGCCGATTACCTTTAGCGACGTGGCCGGCCTGGAAGGGGCTAAGACCGAACTGGAAGAGATTGTCGCTTATTTAAAGTCGCCGGAGCGCGTGCAGCGGTTGGGCGGGCAGGCGCCCAAGGGCATCTTGCTGGTGGGGCCGCCGGGTACGGGCAAAACGCTGCTGGCCCGGGCTGTTGCCGGCGAAGCGGGCGTGCCGTTTTTCAGCATCACCGGTTCTGACTTTATGGAGATGTTTGTTGGCGTGGGTGCTTCACGCGTGCGAGGATTGTTTGACGATGCTCGTAAAGCGGCTCCTTGCATCATTTTCATTGATGAGCTGGATTCCATTGGGCGGCGGCGCGGCGCCGGATTAGGCGGCGGCCATGACGAGCGGGAGCAAACGCTCAACCAGATGCTGTCTGAGATGGACGGCTTTGAACCAACGGAAAATGTGGTGGTGATGGCCGCCACCAACCGGCCAGATATTTTGGACCCGGCCTTGCTGCGGCCCGGTCGTTTTGACCGGCAAATTACGGTCAATCTGCCCACCCTACCTGCCCGTGAAGAAATTTTAGATATTCACGCGCGGGGCAAGCCGTTTGCTCCTGACGTTGATCTGCATGAACTGGCGCGGGGCACACCGGGCTTTAGCGGTGCCGATTTAGAGAATGTGCTGAATGAAGCGGCGCTGCTGGCGGCCCGCCAGGAAAAAGACCAGATTGAGCGAGGGGACATTGAAGAAGCGCGCGACAAGATTTTGATGGGGTTGGAACGCGAAGGTTTGGCGCTGACCGAAAAGGAGCGGGAGATGATTGCGTACCACGAGGCGGGCCATGCGGTGATCGCGGCCGTTTTGCCTAACGCTGACCCCATCCACAAAGTGACCATTGTGCCGCGGGGCAAAGCGATGGGCGTGACGCAGCAGCTTCCGGAGCGGGAAAAGTATATCTATCCTCGCGAATATATGCTGGACCGCCTGGCGGTGATGATGGGTGGTCGCGCCGCGGAAAACATGAAATTTGCCACGGCCACCAGCGGCGCAGAAAATGATCTCAAGCAGGCGACGCAGTTGGCGCGCCGCATGGTGCTGGATTGGGGCATGAGTGACCGGTTTGGCTTTATGGCGCTTGGCAGCCGCTCGCAGCAGGTGTTTTTAGGCGAGGAAATCACGCGCGGCCGAGATTACAGCGAAACGACGGCTCGGGAAGTAGATGAGGCAATCATGTCGATTCTTGACGCTGCCTTTAATCGGGCCGAAGAAACATTGCAGACGTATCGTGAAGGTTTAACAGCGGTGGCCGATGCGCTGCTGGAAAAGGAAGAGATGTTAGGTGAAGAGGTTTTGGCTTTGTTAGAGCTTGATTCTGTGGCAACGGCCGTATCCTAATCAATCCAGAATAGAGTGCAAAAGTTTGCCAGAAAGTGTGCGCTCTTCAATCAAGCAAGGTAAATAGCTTATGTACACAGGCTACGGTTTTCGCAATTTTGAAATCGGCGATGTTGATGTTGTTTGGCACGAGGGGTTGTTCCATCTGTTTCATCTAACCTTGCCCAATCATGATTACATTGCCCATGCAGTTAGTAAAGACGGCATCAAGTGGGAACGGGTAAAAAACGCGCTTTTCATCAGCGATCCCAAGGCATGGGATGATGATATGTTGTGGACCATGCACATCTCTCCCAATCCGTACAGAGAGGGAGCGTGGCGCATGTTTTACACCGGGTTGTGCATGCGCGAGCGGGGCCGCGTGCAGCGCATTGGGTTGGCCCACAGTACCGACCTTTACCATTGGGAAAAGGATGATTCTGCTACCTATCCGCTGGAGATTTCTGGCGAACATTATGAGACTAGTTTAAATGAGGGGCGACTTTGGGTGAGCTTTCGCGATCCGTTTTGTTACCAGGAAGACGGCCGTACCTACCTTTTGGCAACCGCCCGCACCAACAAAGGGCCAATTATCCGTCGCGGCTGTGCCGCCTTGATTGAAGAAACGGCCGAAAATGAATTTGAGTTTCTCCCCCCCATTTTTGCCCCCATGCGCTATGATGAGCTGGAAGTACCTAACCTCATCAAGCTAAATAATCGCTACTATCTCATTGCCTCCATCCGTGAAGATGTAAAGGTCCATTATTGGTGGGCCGATGAGCCAAAAGGCCCATATTACAACTACTCCGACAATGTTTTGATGCCTCAAGGTAATTACGCTGCCAGGGTGTCACAAACAGACGGCACCACATTGGTATGGAACTTCTTTTTTAAAGGATTGACAACCAAAGGGTATCATCTCATGGCACCACCAAAAGAGCTAACGGTGGATGAGCGAGGTGAACTAAATCTGAAATCTTTTTCCGGCTTTCGTGAGTTGGTAACCAAGACGTTTAAGATGTCTGATCTGACACCGATACGCTGCCTTTTTGACAATGCATCGGCATCCATTCAGACGAACGATGATACCATCTTTCTGCGCAATGACAGTGGCTTTGAGGCGTTTTTGCTGGATGGTTGCTATCGGGATTTTATCTTGACCGGTGATTTGCTTTACGAAGGGGATGGCAAATGCGGGCTGGTGCTGCACCTGGATGAAGCGGGTGATGGCTATTACCTCAGCCTGGATTTGCTCAAAGGGATTGTGCAAATTCGCGCATGGGGCCACAAAGAGGAGCATGAGGAAAAGAAAGTCTCTGAGGAGGCATTTTATTACGACCAGCTCCAGGCTGCCCACTATATTCCCGATGAGGGGGTTCACCCCTTTGAGCTCATTGCCTACGAGCAATATCTGGAGTTTTCATTCCACGGCCGTATTTTGCTCACACTGGCTGATGATACATTCCGCAGTGGCCGGTTGGGTTTTTACGTAGAAGGTGGCAAGATGCAAGTACGCAACCTGGAACTGCATCATTGCCGGGCCCCGGAAACCAAAAGCTATCCTGAAGATATGCCCAATTATTAAATATTTGATTGTCATGCCTGCGAAGGCAGGTATCCATCCATCTAGCTTGCTTGAGCGTGATTGGATTCCCACCTTCGCGGGAATGACAGAGCGAAGATGGTTAATCTTCCAGGATTGGTGCAGGTTCCAATGATTCTTTTTCTTGTTGTTCCTCGGTGCGGGCGCGGCGGATGGCGGCCATTAAATCGCTGAAGGCGTTGGCAAACTTGGTGACGCCGTCATCCTGAAGCTGCTGGGTAATGCGTTCCAGATCGATACCCAGATTGCCTAACTGTACCAGTTGACGGCGCGCTTCCTCCAGGTGGGTGGTTAATGCCGGAGCGATCATGCCGTGGTCGTTGAATTTTTCAATCGTTTCCCGCGGCAGCGTGTTGACGGTATTGGCTCCTTGCAAATGATCGGCGTACATCGTGTCCGGGTAGTCGGGGTTTTTAACGCTGGTGCTGCCGTAGAGGACGCGCTGCGGCCGTGCGCCATGAGCAGCTAACTTTTGCCACCGTTTGCTGCTAAACACGTTGAGATAACGGGTGTAAGCCATCTTGGCATTGGCAATGCCGATTTTGCCCTTGAGTGCTTTGGCCGCATCGCTGTCCAGGTTGTCTAGTTCTTTGTCTACGGCCGTATCCACCCGGCTCACAAAAAAGGAAGCCACCGAAGCGACGTGATCAATATCAAAGCCATCGGCCAGCCGCTCTTCCAGGCCGCGCAGGTAGGCATCGGCTACCTGATCATAATGGGCCAGGGAAAACATGAGGGTGATGTTGATATTGATCCCCTCGCTGATGAGGGTGGCAATGGCCGGAATGCCGGCTGAGGTTGCCGGAACTTTGATCATCAGGTTGGGGCGGTTGACGGCCTTGTGCAGGCGGCGTACCTCTTCAAGGGTAGCTTCTGTATCGTAGGCCAGGTCCGGGTTTGCCTCCAGGCTAATGTAGCCATCCAGCCCTTTGGATTCAATGTAAACCGGAGCCAGTAAATCGGCTGCCTTTTGAATGTCGGCCACAGCTAAGGCTTCATAGATTTCTGCATCATCTTTGCCCTCCGCTACAAGGTCGGCAATTTGTTCATCGTAATCGCCTCCCTCGGCGATGGCTTCCTGAAAAATGGAGGGGTTGGAGGTGATGCCGCGAATTCCCTCATCAATCATGGTCTTCAATTCCCCGGACTTAATAAACGCGCGGTCCAGGTAGTCCAGCCAGATCGAATGGCCGAGATCGGCCGTTTGCTCAACATGGTTTTTAGTGCTCATAAAATCATTCCTTCTGCTCAAGAGATTGGACCAATTTGGACGCTTCACAGTTCGCCTGAAAAGAAAATTGGTCCAATCTTGTTGTAATCTAATACGGCGGCGGATCGCTGGCGGGGAAGGATTCCCAGCTTTGCTCGTCGATGGGGTCTTCAGTGTTGATGGTTTCTTCCCGTGGCGACGGTTCATTCTGGTGCTGCGGCAGCAGCAGCAGCTTGCCTTTGGTACGGCGGCCTTCAATGTAGCGATGGGCCTCGGCGGCATCGGCCAGAGAATAGGTACGGTCAATTCGCACTTGAATGGCGTCGGAAGCAATCCAGTCGAACAGATCATCCGCCCGGCTTTCAATTTCTTCCTGGCTGGCGGCGTAATGGGCCAGGCTGGGCCGGGTAAGGAAGAGCGAGCCTTTCTGGTTCAAAATTTGCGGGTCTATCGGCTCCACTGGTCCGCTGGCCTGCCCATACAGCACCATCATGCCGCGTGGCTTCAGGCAGTCCAGTCCTTTGCGGAAAGTTGCCTGTCCCACACCATCGTAAATGACGTTGACGCCCTTGCCGCTGGTCAGCGCTTTGACCGCCTCAACAAAATCTGTTTCGTTATAGCGAATGATGTCGTCGGCACCATATTCTTCGGCCAGCTCGGCCTTTTCCTGGGTAGAAACAGTGCCGATGACGCGCGCACCGCGCAGGCCGGCAATTTGCACCAGCATCAGGCCTACGCCGCCGGCAGCGGCATGAACCAACACGGTGTCGCCGGCCTGCACCAGGTAAGTACTGTGGGTAAGGTAATGGGCGGTCATGCCTTGCAGCATCACGGCCGCTGCTAATTCAATCTTCACGTCTTCCGGTACTTCAACCAGCTTCCAGGCGGGCACAATGGCGTATTCGGCATAGGTGCCGATATGCATGGCGTAAGCAACACGATCTCCAGGGGAAACGGCCGTTACCCCTTCACCAACCGCGTCTACAATCCCGCCCCCCTCCATGCCGGGCGTTATGGGCAATGCCAGATCATATTGACCGCTGCGATGGTACGTATCAATGTAGTTCACTCCGGCTGCCTCGATTTTGACGCGGACCTCACCGGGACCTGGTTCTGGTTTGGGAATCTCTTCGTAATGTAGTGCCTCTGGCCCGCCCGTTTTCTTGATCTGAATTGCTTTCACCTGGTTACCTCCTCTTTTCTAGGCTAAAGGAATAAAGAATATGCAGCATATACCCAGATATAGAGCTGGGGTATGTTTGTGATATAAACCCGTCTCCGTCCGTCAAAATGATGATATGGTATGCGTTAAACAAACATGTTATGAAGGAGTGATGACGTTGAGTTACCGCTTGCAATCCGATGAAAAATTGTCTAAGGGTCTTAAAAGAATAGCACAAGAAGAGATAGATGACGCCCTGAGTTTTCTTGAATCCCCAGGGGATGATCTGGATGAGGCCGTGCATGAGAGCCGCAAATGTTTCAAGAAGGTGCGCGGCTTGCTGCGGCTTATTAGAAAAGAGATTGGCGAAGAGGGTTACCAGCGCGAAAACGTCTGTTTTCGTGATGCCGGCCGCCTGTTATCTGACCTGCGCGATAGCGCCGTCAAAATTAATCTGCTGGATGACCTGAAAGAGGACGATGATCTGGATTTGCCGCCGGAATCGTTGGACTCTATGCGCGAGGCGCTGGTGATTTTTTACCACGCCACCCGGCAGCGGGTGGTCGAAGAAGAGAACAGTCTGGCCCAAGCGGCCGACATGATCCAGGCGGCCCGGCACCGGGTGGAAGAGTGGCCGATTGAAGACGAGTCGTTTTCGGCCGTTTCCGGCGGCCTGAAAAAAGTTTACAAGCGCGGCTGCAATCGTCTGGAGGATGCGCTGGAAAAACCGTCCGTTGAAGTGTTCCACGAATGGCGCAAGCGGGTGAAGTACCTCTGGTACAACGTGCGCATTTTACGCCCCATCTGGCCCGATCTTATGAAGACACTGGCCGATGAAATTCATGATTTATCCGATTATTTAGGGGATGCGCATGATCTGGCGATGATGCAGAAGCTGGTGGCGGAACGGCCGTTAATGCTGCCCGGCGAAGACGACCGCGATACCCTCATTGCTTACCTTAAGCAGCAGCGTGGTAAACTGCATACGGCCGCTTACCAACAGGGCCGGCGCCTTTACACCGAATCACCCAAAGCGTTTGTCAATCGACTGGAGGCATACTGGTCTGTTTCCGTGATGCGTGAAGCGTAAAATGATATACTTGGCCGGAGATTTGCCCAACTTGCGCTGGCAGATTCTTCTTTGCGCGATAATATCGCACCTCCGCGCCTCTGCGTTAAATTATTTTCGAAGAAGGAACGGCCGTAAAACAACCACCGTGACCAAACGCAAACTGACTCAAACCCACCTTCTGCTTGGCCTGATTATGCTTGCGGGCCTTTTTTTTCGCTTTTACCGTCTTACCGACGCCCCGCCTGGGCTGAACGGTGACGAGCTGTTTAATGCCATCGACGCGGCGCAGATCGGATGGGGCAATTTGCCCGTTTACTTTGAGGGCAACAACGGCCGTGAAGCGTTCCTCTTTTACCTGATTGCCCTCGCCCAACAACTGTTTGGCGACAATATTTTTGCCATGCGCCTGCCGCCGGCGCTGCTGGGGTTGGCCTGCGTGCCGCTGGCTTATGGCATCGGGCGCAGCAACTTTAACCGGCGGGTGGGGTTGGTGGCGGCGGGATTAACGGCCGTTTCCCTCTGGCCGGTGATGGAATCCCGCTGGGCGTTGCGTGCCGTCAGCCTTACCTGCCTGTCGGCGCTCACCGTTTTTTTCTTGCAGCGCGCCTGGCGCAGCGGTCGTTGGCGCGATTGGCTGTTAGGTGGCGTGGTCCACGGGCTGACGCTTTACACCTACATTCCCGGCCGCGTGTTCCCCGCTGTGATTTTGGGCTGGTTTGGCTGGCTCTTCTGGTTTCAGCGGGACTGGTTCCGCCGGCAGTGGCGCCAAATGGCGGCAAGCTTGCTGGTGGCGCTGGTTGTGTTTGCCCCGTACGGCCGTTACATGGTGCAAAATCCGGAAAAAGTCAACCAGCGTATCGACGGGCTCACGGTGGCCCTGGAGGAGACTCTGGAACGCGGCGAATGGCAGCCATTGGGCCAATCCGTCGGCGGTGTCTTGCGCATGTTTACCGTGCAGGGCGACAGCGAATGGCGCTACCATCTCTCCGGCCAGCCCGTCTTTGATCCGGTTACCGGGCTCTTTTTTTATTCGGGGATATTGGTTTGTTTGTGGTTTGCGTTTAAAAGGAGATTGGAGATTGGAGACTGGAGACTGGAGTCTAAAGCAGATAATCGCCAATCTCCAATCTCTAATCAACCCAGCTATGCCTTACTGCTGCTGTGGACGGCCGCCATGCTCACGCCAAACCTCATCCTGGAGGCCAATTCATCTTTTCTACGGGCAGCCGGGGCGATTGTGCCGATCTATTTGATAACGGCCGTTGGCTTTGATGCCACTGCTCAACTTATCATCCGGCAATGGCCGCGCATCAAACCTGCCGTGCCGCTACTGGCTGCTGCGGGCCTGGCGCTCATTTTTTGGCGCAGTTGGCACGATTACTTTACGGTGTGGAACACAAACGGCGAGGTGCGGCACGTTTACCAGGCGGAAATTGCTGAAGTCGGCCGTTTTCTAGAAGACAATCCCCCGCCGGAAAACACGCGGGTCTACATTGCCCGGCAATACGCCCACGACCTGGCTCCCCGCACCTTCGCTTATCACAATAAAAGCACCGTCGATTGGTTCAATCCGGATCACAGCTTTGTCTGGTCCACCGATGGCGCTGCCTGGTACTTTTTCTCGCGGGCCGAACCGGTACCGGCGGAGATTGCGGCGCAGATTGGGTTAAACACTGCGGTTACGCCCATCACTTACGACGACGGACAGACGGCGGCTTTGCATTTCCAGCTCAATGCCGGTGAATTGGAATGGTTGCCGGAGCATACGGCCGTGCTCCGCTTCAGCAGCGCCCCCCAACTCATGGGCTACGACCTGCTGGAGGAGCTTTTTCGCGGCGATACGATTTCGCTGCTCACGCATTGGCAGATTCCCACCGACATGCCCGGTTTGCCCAACCAGCTCACGTTTGTACGTGCCGAACTGCTGGACGGCAACGGCAACCTCTGGGCCGGTGAAAGCACCCTGCTGAGCTTCCCCCAGGAGAATTGACAAAGCGGTGATCGCATCGTGCAGCAGCTAGAACTGCCCATTCCCGAGGGGATGCCGCCCGGTTCGGCCTACCTGCGCTTTTTCATTCACGACAGCGCCGGGGCAAACTATCCGCTTGTGGGAGATGGGCCCAATTTGTTTGGTCCTCACCTGGTGCGCAGCCGGCCGCTAAACAACTTTACGCCCACGGCCGACATGCTCATCTTTGATGAGATGATTGCCCTGCAAAACAGCACCTTCAGCAGCCTCATTGCGCCGGGGCTGCCGCTGAATATCTCTCTGCATTGGGTGGCGCTCCAGGCCCCGGCCCAGGATTACAAAGTTGAGTTACAGCTAAGCCAGCCAGGGGCAGGGGCGCCATTTTTGCGCCAGCAGTTTGCCATCTGGCCGGACGTTTACCCGCCGTCGCAGTGGCAGGCCAATGAGCAGGTAAGCAGTTTTCACAGCCTGAACATCCCGCTGGATATACCCACCGAGGCCAATCCTGAACTGCGCCTGAATTTGTTGACACCGGACGGCCGTTCCCTGCCCATCACCCAGGGCAGCAACAAGCTGGCCGACATGACGCTTGACCTGCGCCAGCGCCTCTTTGAAATGCCGGAAATCAGCCGGCCGCTGGCGGCCCGGTTTGGTGAGCATATTCAACTGTTGGGCTATGATTTGGAAGCCAGCCAGGCTCGGACGGGTGGTGAGATTGGCCTGACGCTTTACTGGCAGGCGATTGAGACGCCAGTGCAAAATTACACCGTCTTTAACCAACTCATTGGCAGTGATGGACAGATTTGGGGGCAGTTCGACAGTCCACCGGTGGGGGATGCCTGGCTGACCGCCACCTGGCTGCCGGGCGAAATTGTCATCGATAAGCGCACCATTCCTGTTCGCGCCGATGCCGCAGCGGGTGAATACACGCTGGCGATTGGCCTCTACACGCCGAATGATGGGGTGCGCTTGCCGGTGGTGGTGGACGGCCGTTCCCAACCCAATGACCAGCTGAATCTGACAACCATTACTCTGACAGGCGACTAAGAAAAAAGAGAGCCCACTGTGCCACGCAGCACAGTGAACTCTTTAGGGAAGAGGGGCTTGTCCGGGAAATGCATTTAGCCGGGTCTTGGCTCCTCTTTTGCTTCTTCGGCAGGAATGGTATGAATTTCGATATGCTGCCCGTTGTTTTTATCCATGAGGGATTCGGCCGTTTTTACATTATTTTCGCCGGCGCGAACAACAATAAGAATATTGCCGGCTTCAAGCGATTCGTGGATATCAATTTTGGTCTGGGTTTCGGCCCGAGTATTGTACATACTGCCCAGATAGCCACCGACCACGCCGCCAACGGCCGTAGCCATCAGGCCAGAAACAAACATGGTTTCAAAACCGGGAATGGTTGAAGCAACGACGCTGCCGAAGGCCCCCAATGTTCCACCGGCCGCTGCCCCGGCCGCTGCCCCAGAGGTTGCTGATTGTTCCGCATCACCTTCTAAATACTCTGGCATTTCTGAGGCTGAAGACATCATGGAAAGATCATCATAGGAAAAACCCTCTTTTACCAGGCGACGTATAACCGCCACGGCATCTTCCGGGGAAAATAATCCTGTTACAATTTTCATTTGAACATTACCTCGCTTCATTTTGTTGGCGTGCATTGACAATGGTTTTAAGCATGTTTTCTACGCGGTGTTTTAGGTTGGTTGGATGGGAGTTAGGCTGCTACAGGAACCTGAGTGGGAGATTGGTTTGATTGAAGAATGTAGGCGGCCTCATGCCGATTATTGACATCGAGCTTTTTCAAAATTTTATGGACATGATTTTTGACTGTGCCGCATTCGATATAGAGCCGGTCGGCAATTTCCTGATTGGTGCAGCCTTCATTAATTAAGGCCAACACTTCTTCTTCACGAGGTGTTAGCTCTGTTAGTTGTGTCTCTCGGGCTTCTAAGTAAGCAGCGGGTGTGTCTAGATTAGCGAGATGGGCTAATCGATTCATCATTGCCGCCGCTACGGACGGCGAAATAATCGCCTTTTCCTCATGAACGGCATGGAGCTTTTGCACCATCTCAACAACCGATTCATCTTGCAGAATATAACCGGCGGCGCCTGCCTCAATGTGGCGGATAATGGCATCGGGATTGTCGTCTAGACCCAGAACTAAAACTTTAATCTTGGGATGGGTCATGCGGATTTCACTTAGCATTTCAAAGGCGGTGGTATCTTCTAACTCACTACCAAGTAGCACAACATTGCCGTGGGGCAGAAGAAAATGAAGCTCCTCAGCAGTTGTGGCGCACCCCACGACATATACGTCATCAATATTGTCTAAGGCGGTGCGCAAGGAATCACAAACTAAGCGGGAGGGATGACCAAGTAAAATACGGATCATTTTTGATTCTCCTTTTCTTCTTTTCGTTTTTGAGGAGTTAAATTCATCTGAGCAAATCACAAGGCAAGCTCCTTTTTAATTGGGAAATCTTTTTGTAATTTGTGTATCAGATACGCAAGAAGATTTGATTTGAGTTTAGTGAACTGCTACACGTTAAGTATCGGTGAACTCGCGTGGAAGCGATATGGGGAATGGACCTACTTTCTAATGGGGGAAAACCCTACCTTATGGCCGGGAAAGGAGATATAGGGTTAAGTGCAAACAAAAATAAATTAGAGGGTTGCCGTGCCATTAAAGATGGCGCGTATAGCGGGAATTAGATCACTGTTGGCTTTTTGTTTGATAATGTAGCCGGCTGCACCGTTTAGGCGGGCTTGCTGCACCAGTGCACTGCTGTGATGCATAGAAAGCATAATGATATGTGTGGAGACGCCCAATGCCTTTATTTCTCTGGCGGCACGAATGCCATCCAGCTCAGGCATTGAAACGTCCATGATGATCACGTCTGGTTCTTTTGCTTGCGCCAACTGAATGGCGGTACGGCCGTTTTCGGCCGTGCCCACAACTTGCATATCTTGCTCTCGTGAAAGGAGAGCTTCAATGCTTTTGCGAACTAATTTGTGATCATCGACTATTAATACCCGAATTGTTTGCTCCAACATAATCTTGCTACAATGATAAAGGGCATAGAAGAAATCCCCGGAATCGCCATAAAAATTATCATAAATGGCTGGCACAGGACAGCATTTATGTTTGCCCATTGTGACATAAACTAGATTGTTGCCGTATGGGGAAATACCCTACCATAGGGCAGGATAATGAGCAAAAATCGAAAGAAGAGGATTGATTTGCCCGGCTATTCGTCTAACAAGATCAAACCGTGCTTAATGCTTTCGCGGATGAGCGAAGCTAAATCATTTACTTCCAGCTTCGTCATCAGGTTGGCTCGATGTTTCTCGACCGTTTTCACACTAATGCTCAAAATCCCGGCAATGGCATTGTTGGTGTGACCTTCAGCGACCAGTTGCAGCACCTCCCGTTCGCGCGGCGTCAGCAAACCGGCAGCAGATTCGGCCGTGTTGTCTGCGGGGGAGAGAAGCATGTTCATGACAGAGTCTGAAATGGTGGGGCTGAGGAAAAGCTTGCCCTGGCTGACGGAGTGCACGGCCAGCATCAACTCCTCGGTGACGGCGTCTTTGAGCAGATACCCCTTCACACCCCGGCGCAAAAGCTGCTGCACCATCGTTGTGTCGGCATGCATGGAAAGGATGATAATTTGCGTCGACAGCTTCATGTCGATGATGCGTTCGGCGGCCTGGGCACCATCCAAGCGGGGCATGGAAAGATCCATGACAATGACGTCTGGCTGATGCTCTTTGACAGATTGGATGGCTTCTTCACCGGTTGCTGCCTCCGCCACGACTTGAACCTCGCCACTTTGCTCTAGCAAAGCCCGAATGCCCTGCCGCACCAGATTATGATCTTCAGCAATGACGATGCGAATCATGTCTCCTCCACCTGAACATAGGGTACAACGGCCGTTATTACGCTGCCTTGTTCCACCGATGATTCGATTTGCAAACGGCCGTTTACCATCTCCAGCCTTTCCACCATTCCCACTAAACCGACACCCTTCATTGAAACCTCTTCATCCAACTCTGGCGGTGAAAAGCCACAGCCGTTGTCCGCAACTTGCAGCGTGATCATATCTGAATCTTGCGTCAATGTCACCTGAACTTCTGTTGCATCAGCGTGTTTTGCGGCATTTGTAATGGCTTCCTGAGCAAACCGATATAGTGAGAGTGCCGTTAATTCAGCCAATGTGGGCAGGTCGCTGCCCGAGTAGGTGATGGTTAAATGCGTATGTGTTTCAAAATCCTGGCATAAACCAGCCAACGCGGCATTTAATCCGTAAACATCCAGGCCCGGCGGGCGTAAATTATGGGACAACAATCGCAGATTGCTCATTGTTTTGTCGGTTAGCTCCAGTACATCAGCCAGGCTTTGGCGGATATCACTTAAGGATTCAGGCAGAGCAGAACGTATTAAATCGAGACTGATCTTCAATGAAGTGAGCGACTGCCCAGACTCATCATGCAGCTCGCGGGCAATACGGGCACGCTCCACCTCCTGGGCCTGCACCACACGGCGTGCCATGTGGCGCATGCGCTCGCGTTGTCGCTCGGCTCGTTCTCTGGCTCGTCGCTGGACGGTAAAGAGGCGGGCATTTTCAATGGCCATGCCTACCTGGACGCCCAGAACGGTGAGCAAACGCTCGTCATCGGTGGTAAAGGTGGCCGGCGTTGCGCACTGTACGCTGATGGTGCCGATGCGACGTAAGCGGCTTTCTACAGGGGCGACCAACAACGAGCGCGCATTGGTGCTTACGTCAATGGGCAAGCGTTGTGGATCAACCTGAACATCGGCAATATTCATCACGCTGCCTTCGGACATGACCTGCCCGACAATACCTTCGCCCAGTTCAATGGAATACTCATTTTCACCCAGTTCCAGGCCGGCGCTGGCGGACAATTCCAGCCGGTTTGTTTTTGATTGGAGTAAGTGAATAGCAGCCCACTCAGCATTGGTCACGATTTCCCTGGCGTGGGTAACAATGAGATGTAGCAACTTGTCGAGCTCCAGCGTTTCGGTCATGGCCTGACTAATAGAGACCAGGGCGTCGCTTTCTCTTAGGCGTCGTTGGAGCTGGGTGTATTGGCGGGCGTTGGCTATGGCGATGGCAGTCCAGGCGGCAATGGTTTCCATTAAGGGCACAAACTCTTCACTAAAGGCGTCAGCATCGCTGTGAGTTGCTTCCAAAATGCCTACGGCCTGCTCTTGCCAGCGAACAGGCACGGCCAGCATCGTTTGCGGAATAAATCCTCTCATCTCCTTTAGCTCAGGGGCAATTCGTTGCAAGCAGGCATCTCCTTCGAGAAGGAGCGATTTTCCACTTTGCCATACATCACCCAGAATACCCACCTCAGGCTGAATGCGCGTGCCTACAATGTTGAGTTGGGCATTGTCATGATCGGCAGATATTATTTCCAGCATTTCGTCTTTATAAAGAAAAAGGAGAAGGGCTTCTGCGCGGATTAACGGCCGTACCAAATTCAACACCCGCTCATAAATTTGGTCCAGGTCTAAAGTTGAAGCGATGGCCTGGCCGATTTCTACCAGAGCAGACAACTGGCGTACAGACTGAGCCAGCTTCAGCTCGGTTTCTTTTAGTTCCGTCATGTCCTGAGAGGTGCCAATCAGTTTTATAATGCTGCCGGCCTGGTCGTAAACCGGGCGGCCTCGGGCATGAACCACCCGCACGGTTTGATCCGGCCGAACAATGCGGTGGAAGTAATCAAAGGGATGGCCGTTTTCGGTGGCATCCTGTACCTTAGCCTGTACATATTCCTCATCATCCGGATGGACAAACGAGAGAAAAGTTTGATAAGTGACTTTGATGTTCGTAGGGGAGAGGCCATAAATGCGGTACAGCTCTGGTGACCAGGTTACTTCATCATTAACAATATCCCATTCCCAGTGGCCAATGTGGGCTGTGCGCTGGGCTTCGGCCAGCTGTGCTTCACTTTGCCGCAGCCGGGTTACCGTTTGCTGTTTTTGCCAGGCCAGGCCGAGCAGCGCACTGACGTGGTTGATCACAGAAGTCATATCCGGGTCGGGCGGCACAGATTCGGGGGAGAAAAATTCGAGAACGGCCGTCACCTCGCCATTTATCATCACCGGAAAGGCAAAATAGGCACGCACGCCTTCTTCTTCTGCCGGCATCTCGCGCACAATAATAGAGCTATCATGAACATCCAGAATGGTGATGGCTTCACCGGTTTCCCAAACGTACCCCAGCGTGCCTTCACCGCGATGAAATTCAGTTGCCTCGCTCAGTTCGCGAAATGGGACAATCGTTGAGGCATCTGCCATGTACCAGATGCGGCTGGAGACCAGGGCGTTGGCCGCCTCGGACCAAATATAAACGTGGGCCAATGGCCAATTCATGAAGTGGCAAATATGGGTAAGGACTTGGCTAAAGGCGTGATTGATAGTTTCTGATTGGGCAACGTCCAGAGAGAGTTCTTGCAGCAGCGCAAGCAGACGTTGCTGTCTGCCACCAGAGCTGGCTGGTGCCTGTTCGCTTTTTTTTTCCAAGGTGTTTTCCTTCTTCTTTCACAATTCTATCTCACCCTGGATATTATCTTGTTTGTAAAGATTAGGAAAGCAGGGAGTGGCAGCCAGATGGTTAGTGCCCATTCGCAAATAAGTTAGCTAACGATTTTCATTAGACTTGCAGGCAGGCTAAGCACAGGGGGACAATATCGGTGATGCGGGGAAATTGAGGCACCGTAACTTCATCGGGCAGGCCGCCAACAATGAGCGGTGGCTGGGAGTCCAGGCGATGCAGTGAGGCGTGCGAACCACCGCCGGCATAAGATGTCATGTGGGGCATAATCAATTCATGACCTAGTTTAGCCGTTAGCCAAAGCGGGCCGCTGGTAGAGCAATCAAGCGCGCCGGCAATGCGTTCGAAGGCGTTGGGATAGTCGGGGAAGGTGAGAATGCCTTCATGTAAACGGCCGTCCACCACGGCTAAATCTCCTTCCCACTCCCAGGTGTTGTTATATTGGTCGGCAGCCTTGCCATTTTCCTGGCGCCAGAAGTGGAGACGGCCGTTTTGCGTTTGCACGACATACCCTTTGCCTTTATTGACATGGGTTAACTCAGCCCGGTAAATCAATTGGTCAATCCGAGGTTCAGCCAGTAATTGATCTAATACCTGCTGTACTCGTTCTGGCGCAAAATCGTTTTTGAAGTAAAGATGGGCCGCCCGTAAATTAGGGCATACCATGATTTCACTATTGTCATTCCAGGGCTGGCCGGTCTCGGCCAGCTTAAAGTCGATCAGAGTTTCACTCAGATCGACGGCTTGCTCTTTTTTGTCTTCCAACATTTTGCTTTGCGAATGGTCCCCGGTAATGATGAGGACAAACTGCTGTAAGAATGAATCAAGCCCGCCGTAGGCGTCAAACAGATTTCTCAGCATCTCGTCTAGCTTACCCAATTGATGGTGTGAAGCAGCAGGCCCTTCTCTGTGAGAGGTTTCATCATTCTGGGGAAAATAAGCCAGCGTAAAATCGGGAAATTCATTTCGGGTAGCCATCTGCAAAACAAGATCGATTGTGTTTTTGTCGTGAAAGCCAAACCAGTTGGCGACGCCGGTAAATGTGGCATCAATGTCCAGACCATTCGGGTTTATAATTAAATCGCCCAACACAAGCTTCTTGGGTCCTTTGATGGTTGTGCTGGCAGGCAGGGTAGGGATCCACTTTAATAGCAGCGGCATATTTACTTCATGCGACACATCGCCGCGATAAATAGGGAAGTTGATGCAGGCTGTTTCAAATCCTTTGCGCTCTAGCAATTGGAAGAGGGTGATCGCTTTTAGATAATCGTTGTTTAAATCCAGCAGGAATTCGCGAAAGAAGTTGCCCACGCCTTTGCGCAGCATCATGGCCAAACTGCCGCTAAAATAAGCCACCTTCTCTTCGCTGAAATTGTACCAATGGGAAGCAATAATGCCGTGTTTGTTGGGGTATTCTCCGGTAACGATGCTGGCGAGGGCAGCATGGGTAATGGAGGGGAAGATGCTGATGCATTCCTGCAAGTGACCAGCCTCGGTTAATTTTTTGAAGTTGGGGTAACGGCCGTTTTCCATTTCTTCTTCCAGCAATGGCTCTGTCAAAGCATCGATTATCAGCAGCAAAATGCGTTTCATCTATAGAATCCTCTCATTGATTATTGGGTCGTTTTTGACAATGTGTAAGCGTAGCCAAATGTGGCAGATGATGCCATGTATCTGGGTATACGTACCGGACGCAGTAGAGATATCCACAAACATATGCCCTTCACCTATAACCAGACATATAGAGTTAAGTACGACTTTCACCTATGATAATGTACGAAAAGAAAATACAAAACTTATGAAGGAAGAATGAAAAAGCGCGCGGTCAGAGAGGTTAGGGAGGAATGTATCTTTTTCTCTATCTTAGTCATCTATCGCGATACCTCCACAAATGCCGCGCGCATAGTATATTTTGGAAGTGAAGCATGAATGATCCAATTAGTTGCGAGAGGTTTATTGTGACAGACGATTCAGCAAACAAAAAACCAAAACACAAAGCGGAGCCAAAACCGGATCGTGACAACCAATTATTGTTCGGTAAAGCCGTTTTGCTGATAGGAAATGATACGGCCGTTCTCCAAAATTTGGTAGAGCAATTAGCCAAAAAAGGTGCCGACATTACCTTGTTGTGCTGGCAAATGCCGCTGCAAGCAGCCGATGAGATGAAAGCCCATGTGCAATCGTTGGGACGCCAGCTCATTTTAATTGAGCGGGTGGAAAATCAACGTTTTTCTGTTGAACAGCTTATCCACAGCGTCACTACCAGGTGGGGCCCCTTTGATGTTTTTATTGATATGTCTGTCAAAGTGGGCAGCAAAACGGCCGTGCCAAATAATGCAAAAGATAAGGGCGAACAGAAAGAAACCCGGCCGGAATGGCTGCCGCCAAAATGGCAGCTTACTCGCACAATTTTGGAAGAAATGGCCCACAATTAGTTTGATAGAGGATACGACAATTTATTAATTAAAAAATTATTGCAATTTTACATAATAATAAGGAGCAATGGAATGAGAGCTTTAAAGATGAATAAACAGATTAATAAGAAAATTAGCGAAATCAGTAAAAATCAGAATGTTACGAGCCAAAATGTAGTTAACGGTAGATTGACGCAGGCTAAGGGAATTGTTCTGGAGCAGCTAGGTAATATTTCTAACGATGACCGGATGCGGCTGGTTGGTAAAAGAGACCAAATTGCTGGTCAGATTCAGGCAAACTATGGTGATAAATGGTTTGTCCGCAACCGGGGTTGGCTGTTGATCAGCACGGCCGTTGCTGCCCTCGCTGCTTTCATTTTTCTGCGTAACAGCAACAGCTAAGTAGCCCTGCGGAATTAATATAGCGATTTCGGAACCGGACGGCTACTTTAAGCCCATTCGCCAATTCCGCTAACTAATTTGCGAATGGGCACTAATCATAGAACTGAGAAATCTAGCTTTAGGTAAAAGGAGACATCTATGCCCACAAAGACAAAAAAATTAGAACAGGCACACATTGGACTATCAAAAGAAAACCGTAAGCAGCTTATTCAACGTCTAAACAAGCTGCTGGCGGATGAACATTTGCTGTACACCAAAACGCGTAACTATCATTGGAACGTAACCGGCATTCACTTTGTTACTTTGCACGAGTTGTTTGAAGAGCAGTACAACGAGATCAAAGAGATGGCTGATGAAATTGCCGAGCGCAACCGGATGTTGGGCGGCATGTCCATTGGCACGATGGCCGAATTTTTGGAAGAGAGCCGGCTTTCTGAAACACCCGGCACCATTCCATCGGCACCAGATATGATTGCCAATTTATTGGACGACCACGAGCACATCATCAGCAGCGTGCGTGATGATATTGAGGCGTGCATGGACAAATTTAACGACGAAGGTACCGCCGATTTGCTCGTAGGCGTGATGCGCAGCCATGAAGAAATGGCCTGGATGCTGCGTTCCATGACCGACGGCAATGCATAATTGATCACCATTTCAACAAAATAGCTTGATTGGCATAGACGGCCGTTTACTTTAAGCGGCCGTCTGTTTTTTTACCGTATTCCTTGTCGATATTTTCGCAACAATTTATGTTCATAAGGGTAGACTGATTGAAACGCGGGTGGTCTCCTGAGGCACGCTTTCAATGCTTAGCTGCCCGCCATGTAGTTCTACCAGCCGTTTGCTGATGATGAGACCTAAGCCGGAGCCCTGCTGTTCGTACAGCTTGCGACCAAACTGCATATATGCCCCCACGCTATCAATCTGCTCATCCGTCATCCCTCGCCCTTCATCGGTGATAGTGAGCCGAAACATGCCACGCTCAACACCGGTAGTGACGGCAACGGTGGTGTCCGGGGGTGAAAACTTGAAGGCATTGTCTATCAATTCGGCCGCTATTTTTTGCAGGTTATCATTGGCCATCGGTAAGACAACATCGGACGCCTGTAACTGCAACGTTACCATCCGGTTTACTGTCTGTGCTTTTTCCAGAGCGACAGCACGAATGACCTGGTCGGGATTGACTGTTTCGCTCTGGCGCAACTGCTGCACCTTTTGGGGATCGCTACCTAAGAGCTCGATCTGAGCGTAGACTATATAGTTTTCAATGAGATGTTCCAGGCGACGACCGGATTGAATAATCATGCCCGTCATCTCCATCAATTCCTCAGGCCCAATCGACTCACCGGCCATTTGCAAGATTTCGGCTCCGCCAATAATACCTGCCAGGGGCGTGCGTAACTCGTGGGGAATGGCCATGACGATATTGTGGCGCAGTTCTTCCAGTTGTTGCTCATACGCTGCTGTCAAAGCCGCTTGTTTGGCCAGTCGGGTATTTATGGCCGTAACCAGTTCAACCGGCTCAAACGGCTTTGTGATGTAATCGTCAGCACCCAGGGTCATCCCCTGGCGCATCGCCTCTCGTTCGGCACGGGCGGTCAGAAAAATAAAGGGAATACGGGCCATCCCTCGGTCTTTTTGTAGTTCCACCAATACACCGAAGCCGTTCAGCTGCGGCATCATCACGTCGCAAAGGATAAGGTCGGGCAAATACGCGCGGGCAGCTTCCAGACCAAGACGGCCGTTGGCCGCGCCCGCCACCGCAAAGCCGCCAATATCTGCCAACGCTTCCATGATATTTTCTCGCACGGCTTCTTCATCTTCAATAACCAATATTTTTGTCATAGCGTTTCCTCAAAAGTGTAGGTTAGAGAACCGGCCTGAAGTGCAGACAGGTTCCTGTGCTACAGGTTTATCGTTTCAACGGGATCTCTACAATAAATTCCGTTCCCTCGCCTTCTTCGCTGGTAAAATGCACAGTGCCGCCATGCAGGGTGACGGCTTTATGAACAATGGCTAGCCCCAGGCCGGTGCCGGAGATATTTGTTACGTTACTGGCGCGGTGGAAAGCTTCAAACAAACGTGCCTTGTCACGCTCTGGAATGCCGATTCCCTGGTCATGCACACGCAGCACCAGACAGTTTGCCTCAGTGGACAGGCGAAAGGTCACCGTGCCGCCCTGAGGAGAATATTTAATGGCGTTGGACAGTAAATTGGTGAGAATCTGACGCATCAGGCTTTTATCCAGCAGCACCTGTTCCTGCTCAAAATTGGCTGTAAAGTGAATCTGATGTGTCTCCTTCACGGCAAGTTGCATCTCTTCGGTGACGTCCAGACACAACTGTTTAAGCTCAATCGCTTCCGGCCGGAATTCCAGGCGACCGCTCTCCGCTTTGCCGATGAGCAGCACGTCATCTAGCAGCTCGGTCATTTGGTTCACGGCCGTACGCACTTTGCCGTAATGTTTCAACTGGCGTTCCGACACCGTCGTTCCGTTTGCGTATTCCAGCAGGCCAATGGAGGATAGAATGGTTGTCAGAGGGGTGCGGAACTCGTGCGAAGCCATTGAGACGAACCTGGATTTCAGCCGATTCAGTTCTTTTTCCTGTTCTAACGCCTTGCGCATATTTTCCTCAGCCCGCTTACGCTCCGTGACGTTACGGCCGAATACTGCCAGTTGGGCGACACGGCCATTACCGTCCAGGATGGGATACACAAAGTTATAAATAACCATGTCGCCAAACGTTTCCTCGTAGGTGGTCGGTTGGCCAGAAGCGATAACCTCGGCCGCTTGCTGCCGGCGCACGGCCGATACGTCCGGCGGCGCTAAATCATAAGCGTTGGCGCCCTCTATTTCATCAATTGGCTTGCCCAACAAGCGGCTTACCGGCTCATTACAGATTTGAATCTGCCCTTCCGTATCCATCAACACGGCAAGGTCCGTGGTGGCATTCAACAAAATGCGCAGGGTCTCCTCGCTTTGTTGCAGGGCTTCTTCAGCTTGCTGGCGACGGGAAATATCTCTGGCAACCCCCACAAAGTGAGTCACCTGGCTGCTGGCGTCGCGCACCGGTGAAATGGTCAATTCGTTGTAGAAAAGCGTGCCGTCTTTTTTGTAGTTGCGCAAGGTTACGCGGCAGTCGCGCTCTTCGCGAATAGCCGCCCGTATCTCATCCAGTCCAGGCTGCTCACGATCACTCCCTTGTAGAAAGCGGCAGTTACGGCCCATGACCTCGTCGGCGATATAGCCGGTTATTTCCGTAAAGGCCGGATTGACGTAAATCAGGGGTGTGTCTGGTTGCCGGGCATCGGCAATTGATACCCCAACCGTACTGGACTCCAAAGCACGATTGCGCAGCTTCAAGGCCACCATTTGCTCATCGACCAGATGCTCTAAATCCGCCACGTTCTGCTCTGCCTGGCGGCGTAGTTGATCTTGCCGGATGGCAATCGCCAGTTGCGCGGCCACCTCCTCACCTATCTCAAAAACGAGTTCGGTAAAAGCGTGTGGCTGCTCGCTGCTCAAATACAATGCCCCTACCAATTGCTTTTCGACCAACAACGGGATGATGAGGTAGGAAATCGCACCACTCTCCTGTATTTGCCTCTCCGACCGATTCAATTCCCGATACTGGGTCAGGTCGGCATTGTATACCGGCTCGCCTTGCTGCAACCGTTGCAGCAGATTTGAATCATAAATGGGTACTGTACTGGCTGGCGGTATCGCCGGCTCCTTCAGCTGGCTCATAGCTGCCAGGATGTATGCACGGTGCTTCTCGAAATCAAACGTCAACACAGCAGCCGTGTACGCGGACGGGATCATCTGGCACAAGCTGTTCAGCGCGTTTTGGGCAATATTCTGAAGTGAATCGGCCGCTAAAATGGCCTGGTCAATTGTATGCAGGATTTGTAAACGTTGTGCATTGAGGCGCTGCTTCTCTTCGGCCAATTTAAGTTCGGTGATGTCAATGGCGACACCCAGCACCTGATTACCGGCGTTAGTGTGGTCAACCAGAGGGCGTTTAGTGGTTTGCAGCCAGCGTAATTGACCGGCGGCGTTGATGTTGCTTTCCTCAGGGATGAATAGTTCTTTTTTAGTTTGAATGACTTCCAGATCATCCTGGCGAAATTGTCTGGCCCTCGCCGGGTCTGGATTAAAGTCGGCATCAGTTTTTCCTAACACATTTTCTATGGTTGTGCCATAGGCGTCTGCCATTGCCTGGTTCACCAGCGTGAAACGGCCGTCCTGATCCCTGACAAAAATAAAATGGGGGTTGATGTCGATAACCTGATGCAAAAATCGCTGCTGCTGTTGGGCCTTCTCCCGAAGCGTTATAGCTTCGGTTAGTGACTGGCGGAGCTGCCGCAAGATATATTCTAATGTGTGAGATGACAGCCAGGCTACGAACGCAATGCCGAAAAAGGTAATGGTGCCTATATAATTAGGTTCAAATGAACCTACTATGGCCGCGATGTAAAAAATGGCGGTGATAAAACCGGCCATGATGAAACTGGTGGCAGGCCGCAGAATGATTCCGGCGATGAGGATTGGAAAAACCAGTGTGACTATGTTGGGTCCCCAGACAGCTTCATAGGGCGTATTGGCAAAATAGAGGATAAGGGTCAGGAATAGGAGAAATAGCCAGGCGGCGGTTCTGCCTGACCAGTAGCGATTTATCAGGAAAACAACACCGGCACCGAGTAAAAAAGCTGTTGCCGCCCTATAGGTAATGACGGCCTCCTGTGGAGTCAAGGTTTTGTTAAATTGTCTGAAGCCAGTGCCTATTAAGGCTACCAGGCAAAGAGTTGTACACGCAAAAAGTAAGATGTTAAGAATGTGAGAGCGTCGCTGAACATCTGAAGCCATCGCTAAACTATCTAACCATTCATTCACTAAAACCATTCTGATGTTTCAGCCTCCTCGCCGTCTAAATAGGTAAAATTCATTTTAGGTTTGATTACGAGATCGCTGCTGTTAGCCGGCTTGCCTGTCGGGTGGTCCGAGCTTTTGCCGACAAAGGAGGTGTCCCCTACTCCAGCCAATAATTCCCGGTACGTCTTCGTATCTACCAGCTGTTATTTTAATTGGGGTAAGGGAATTCCAAATAGCTCTCCATGGCCAAACGAGAGATAAGCAGGCCTGTTCGGTTGGTTATTTGGTCCTATGCGGCACATTGTCAGACAAGGTTTAGGTGTTAGTGCGGTGGAAAGTACCAAGAAATCCAGATTGTCGCTAGCAATGCGCGCCCGACACTTTAATTGGCAAACAAAGCCCCAATTTGGGCCACATCCACATTGCCGCCGCTTAGAATTACGCCAATGCGCTGCCCTGGCTCCGGTATTTTGCCCATGAGAATCGGGGCCAGCGCCACGGCCGAACTGGGCTCCACCACTAGTTTGAGCCGCGTCCACAAGAATTTTAATGTTTCGATGATCTCAGCCTCGCTGACGGTGAGAATGTCGCTGGCATATTGGCGCATGATGGGCAAATTGTGCGCGCCGACAAAGCGGGTGCGCAGGCCGTCGGCGATGGTGGGGGGAACGGCCGTTAACCGTACAATTTCCCCCGTCTGCCAGGATCGCTGGGCGTCGTTGGCCACGGCCGGCTCCACGCCAATGACGCGGCAGGTGGGCCGGCTGGCCGCCGCGGCTAACGCCGTGCCGCTGAGCAAACCACCGCCGCCCACGGGTGTGAAAATCATGTCCAACGTCTCAACTTCTTGCAGCAGCTCCAGGGCGGCCGTTCCCGCCCCGGCAATAATGTGTGGATCATCAAACGGGTGGATGAGCGTGTAGCCGTGCTCGTCGATGAGCCGGGTGCAAACCGCTTCCCGCTCAACAGCCGGGCAGCTCACAATGGCAGCGCCGTAGCCGGCCGTGGCGGCTCTTTTGATGGCTGGCGCATCCT
>CALBTC010000239.1 GCA_937967805.1 uncultured Anaerolineaceae bacterium | reverse complement strand
GCAGGTCCGGGTTCTGGTTTTCGGCATATTGGCGGGCCGAGTTGAGCCAGGGAACATCTTGAATGAGTTGACGTTGGTACGCTTCTTCCCCCTTTGCCAGGTAACTTTCCAAAAATTGCAGCGTTGTGGGCGGCAAGCCACCTTTTTCGGCTTCATTGGCTACCCGCTTTCTGGCTGCTTGCAGGCTGTTGTAATCATCCAACAGCAAACTTGGATTTGGGTTGCGGGCATAGCGCCGGGCATTGTTCAACCAGGGAATGCGCCGTTCCAGCTCTTCTTGCCATTTCCGGTTGGCCGTGCGAATCGGCTCCACAAAGGAATCATGCACCAGTTCAATAAAGTTGTTCCCGGCGCGAATTTCGTTGCGGATAAGGTATAGTTCTGTATCCAGATAGGCAACGGCCGTTTCCGGCATCCCTTTTGTCTCTTTACCCATCCGCGCGACCAAATCCCGCGTTCCGGCTTCAGTAATCAACTCAGTAGAAAACCAGCGGCGCAGCGCATATTCGTCTACATGGCTGATTCCTTTCTGTTGCAGATGGTTTAGCACCCGCCGCAGCGCCTCTTCGTAATAATCAGCCAGCGCGTTGTCCACAAATCGATCCAATGAGTCAGCCTGTTCTGCCTGGTTGGTCGAGCGCTGCCCGACGACCCAATCCACATCGGCCATAGAAATGGTTGCGCCAGGGCGCTCGGCCAAACGATACCAGAGCTGCTGGCAGACCACTTGCAGCTGCATCGCCTCGACATAATCGCCTAACGGCCGTTCCCCATCTTCCTGAACTTCGGCACCGTCGGCAACGCGCACACGCCGCAGGCATTCCACCAGCTTTTCGGCGACGTCGGCATCAAACGGCCGTCCCGCCTCCGCCGCCGGTTCACAGACAGCCTGTAAAGCACCCGCTGCTTGCAGCCGCTGAAGCTGAAAACGAGCCCGCAAGCTGTTTGGTAAGAGATGCACATAGGGAATAATCCGGTACAAATAATCGCCACGCATAGAAAACATGACGTACAGGTAAGGGTCATTCACCATCGCTTCGCCAACCTGCTTAAAAAAGTCAATGCGATCCGCCTCTAGTTCTGGATGCATGGTAAACATCTCTTCAAACTGGTCGATAATGAGCGCCCGCGGCTGAACCGGCACTTCCTCATCTTCGGCAAGCGCCTCTGGCACAGCCGCCTCTGATTCGGCTTCCGGTTCTGTCTCATCAAAGTAGACAAAGTTACGGCCGTCATAACCCACGTTGAGCAAAAAATGATTCAGGCTTGTTTCCTCGGTGGCAATAAGTTCCGGCTTTTCACAAATGCCCAGGCTCATCAGTAAATTAAATACGAATCGATTGCCGCAAAAATCGTGGGGCGGAGTTACTGAATCACCCACCCGCCCTACCGGCAGCACCTCAAACTGTTCCCGCTGTTCCAGGTCGGGGAGCACTTTGGCTTTAAGCAGTGAGGTTTTACCCGCGCCCGATGGCGCATACAGCAGCACCAGCCGCCGGGCCAGAAACAGCGTTAATAAATCACGGGCTTCCTGTTGGCGGCCTTTGAACAAAAGCGCATCTTGTCGCTCGAAGGGGCGTGGACCCACAAAGGGGTTGGCTATTTCGGAAAGGGAACTCATGCGCTTTTTACTCCTATTACGATTTTTTGGTACTGCTGCCACAAACTGTGAAGGAAGGCGTCCGACTCCTCAAAGCGGACCTCGAACCTGGCCCTTTTAAAGTAAGAGCGCAGATATGTTTCGGCCTGCTCCTTATCCTTAACGATTTGCTGGTTCTCCAAATCAATGTGAATAGCCGTACTGACACCTTTGCGATAGGTAAGTTCATCGGCTTTCAACAAGCCATGCAGCACCGCCTTCAGGTCCCAATCTTGCAGCCGGTAACCCAGCACCAGCAGCGAGGAATCATTAATGGCGTTGCGTAGATATTCAGGAATAATGCTGTCGGGCCGTGTCTTGGATGAAATCGTCATGGAACCTTCGCGCAAGCTTTCCCTGTCGCTGGCTAATTCCCACAAGAACTCAAGATAATCATCCTCGCTGAGCACCATTGAAGGGGGGTACTGCTCCATCCCCAACAGATGGTAAACTAGAGGCGTGTTCACAGAAGGCCAATACTGCGGATCAGGCGTGTGTTCCGGTTGTAGATTGTCGGGTTTACCGTTCCAGTAACATAAGCGACTCTGCGGATTTTTACCGGCCGCCTGCAGCTCTTTTTCCACAAAGTCATGATAGCTGGTGGTGATGTAAATTTTGATGGGCAGCCGGGCCAGAATGCGCAAAGGGTCTTCGCGCTGGTCGTGGAAGCAGCGCGGAAAGTCAAGCTCATTCACCACATCGGAGAAGGTGTAATTAACCTCTTCCCGTAACTCATTGATAAAGGCAAGCTCTGCCGCGTCTGTTTCATCGGTTAAACTTTCGGCTACCGTGAGCAAATAATCTTTCAAAAACTCTAGATAATCTTGCTTGGCCAATACCGGATCGCCGTGCACCAGGGCATAAAATTGAGCCACGCGCGCAATCTGAATATCATCGGTAAGTGGGTAAACAATTGGATCGTCAACCCCTTCCTTAAAGGTTCCGCCTCTGGCCCAACCCTGGGCTATTTCTTCCGTAATATTTGGCCTCGGACCAGAATAATTTGTGCCTGGATCCTCTTTATCAGCGGACGGCTGTCCACTTTTCTGAAAAATATGGGCATTGCGAATCGTGTCACCAATAATGGGGATGAGACGCTGCTGCTCAAGCTCTTTAATGCGGTTGATGAAAAATATATCTTTGCCGTTTACCCCATCACTGCGGCGGCTGCTTTGCCGCTGAAGCCCAACTCTGCGTCGAACAACTCTTGTGGTCATGAGGTTTTCTCCCAATTTAAGGCAACACGAAAACCGATGCGGTTTACTTTGAGGCCTCTGTTATACGGCCGTTCCGATTCACGCCTCGCCGACCGCAGCGGCAGATCAGGCAGCAGCGCCGCCCCGCCCCGCGTTACGCGACGAATTTGCCGATTGCTGTCAATTTCGTCGTATCCTTCGTGCGGCTTCCACGCTTTTTTCCAGGGGTAGGCACATTCCAGTTCCAGGTTGTACTTGCGGTTACGCCCCCACAAGGTCGTGGTCCATTCCCGCACATTGCCCACCATGTCCAGGCAGCCATAGGGGCCGGCACCTTCGGGAAAAGCATCAACGGCCGTTACCATGTCACAACGCGTATTGCAATAGTCAGCCTGCCACTGGTTACCCCAAGGGTAAATAGTGCTTGCTTCTCCCCTGGCAGCTTTTTCCCACTGTGCTTCCGAAGGAAGGGTATACGGCCGTTTTGTCACCTCCATCAGCCAGTAGCAATACACCAACGCACCGTACCAGGTGACCCCACGCACCGGCAAGTTATATTGCTCTCTCGCCGGAGCGTTGCCATTTGTCCAGCCCAACTCCTTTGGCGCAATCCGTTTTGTCTCGCGAATGAAGTGAAAATATTGCGCATTGGTAACCGGATATTTGCCGATACGGTAGGCAGGCAAAGTCATCTCAAACTGCGGCGTTTCGTAATCAGGAACGCCTTCGCTCGGTTTGCTGCCCATCAAAAACGTTCCTGCGGCAACAAGCACCGTTTCCGGTTCCCACGATTCCCGGCCATCCAGTTCGGTGTAATCCGGGGATTGCTCGGCGCTCAGGAAACGCAGCATGGCCTCGGCAAACACCTGGGGCATCATGATTTGCGCCTGGGCAATCTCATACCGGTCACCCACCTGGCCAATGTGGGCATCGCCCACAATGTTTACCTGGTGTCCCGTCACCGTTTGCCCGGATTGTTCAATGGTTGTATTGGCTCCATTGATCTTTGATAGATTCTCTGTGTCCGTCACACTACCCTCCTGCTGCTATCCTGCAGCAAAAACACACAATCGGCTGCCCCAGCGTTCTATTGGCGAATGCGCCTCAAAATAAAGTTCGTGGCCCCACCGGCCGCTTTGGCCACCACGCCGTTCGTAAACAAATTAACAATCGTTTCCACACCAGTCGGCGCAGCCGCGGCGATGTCATAAATCAAGTTGGCCATCTTTTCATCATCGGCTTCTTCACCACGGGCCACTTCTGCCTGGAGCGCTCTTACCTGGGAAACGGCCGTATCATTCTCCTGCGCCACCTGCTGCAACAAAGGGGCAAACAATCTTTCCAGCTCCTGACCTGTTACCCCCTGCTGAATTTGCACGTTCGCGCTGGCCCCACGACCAATGGCCACACCCGACGAACCGGAAATATCGCCCACGGTGATTTCATCCCCTTTTGTGACATTGCCGTGATAAACATCGCCGCTGTAGTTGTCACCAAAATGTTCAATATTAGCGTTGCCGGCAACGTTCATTTGTTTGTTCACCGTCTGGTTTTCCTGATTAAACGTAATTGTCTGGCCGATAGGTTGGGCAAACTCCATTGGGTCTGGCGGTTTCATGCCTTTGGCCACGCCCTGGCCGCCAATCAGCATGGCCACCGGGAACACGCCAGAGGTGCGCATCACCGGGGTCTGGTCCCGCCCTTGCTCCTTGGCCGACTGCTTGACCTTGTGCGTTACCCAGCTCATAACGTCGGTGACGTAAACCACCGAGGCATCATCCGCGTGGGGGGCGTGGCCGGTGAGTGCCTCGATCAGGTGGTAGGTGAACAGGCTCATCGCCCCGTCTGTGCGTACATAAGAAGATTGGCTGCCGGTAGATGAGTTGAGAATGGCCCGGCCTTCGCCATCGGCCAGATCGCTCACGGCTTTGCCGCCGGGTTCCGCTTCAAAAGCGGGAATGCTTTTGGTTTCGGGCAGCTCAAGGGGGAAGGCGGTGGATGTAACGGCCGTTTCCATCACATCCTTCACATCCATCCCCGCCGCATGGCAGCAGTCCAAAATGGCCAACATTCGCCTGGCCCCGATGGCGCTGATCTCCGCCGCAAAATCTTCGGCACGAATAGCGTACGTCCGTACCCGGCTCAACTCCTTAATGTCGTAAGGAATCAGGTAATATTGACCGGTGGCTTTGTCTTCCATGCCGTGGCCGGAGTAGTAGAGAACGGCCGTTGCTTCCGGATCGGCCTTTACCTTTTTTTGCAGCCAATACAATGCCTCCATAATATTCTCTCGCGTTGATTCTTCCCCCTTGAGAAAGGTCACGTTGTCCGGCTTGTAGGCACATCGCTCTGGATGCGTCAGCACGTCGTAGACTGCCTGCACATCTTTAGCCACGGCCGGTAAAGCCAACCGGGGAATCTGGTTTGCATCCACGCCAATAACCAGAGCGTAGCCATTTTCAAAAATATTGCTCATCGTTCAATCCCTCCAATTCGTAGACAGTCAGTCTTATTCGCCGCCGGCAGCCGCCGCTTCCGGTTCGTCAAAACCCATGCCAATGGTGGCCTTGCCAAATTCGTTGTAATCAAATGGGGTTTCATCCGGGTCAACCAGGTCGTCAAAGCTGAGGGCTTTGGTGAAATCGGCCGTATCGCTGGGCAGTGCCGGGTTCAGGTGCGCCTGCCCCTGGCCCAGGCGAGGAATCAGCAACCGGTCACCCAGCCACAGGCCGCGAGCGAGTCCGGTATACGCTTTGATGGTGGGCCAGCGGTGAGCCTCCCCGTAATAGCGCTGTGCCAGAGAAGACAGCGTTTCGCCAGACTGCACCACGTGGAGATCGTATTCTTGCCCAAAATCGCCCAGGTTTTCCTGCCAGAGCTGCAATGTAGCCGGATCGTTCAGGTTGGGTTCCAGCGCCCAGCGGTAAGCGGCCAACGCCTTGATGCGGCGATTGATGTCGTCCATCACCTGGCCCGCTGCTGCCGGCACGGCTGCCGGTGCCGGACGTGGTGCTTCCGCCGGTGGTGTTGGTGATGGTGTTACGGCCGTTGCCCCATCAACCGCTTTTGCAATCACTATACAAACCCAATTGGGATTTTCCTCTACAGGGAAGCCGCCCCAGCCCGCACAAAACAGCTCATGCAACATAGCATAATTGGCCCCCAGGCTGCGCGGCCGCCACGCGCCATAAATGGGATCGTGGAAGTAGATATTGGCATCGTCATAACCGGTGACGACCACAAAGTGCCCCCAGTCAAAAAGGTTGCCGGTGGACTGCCGCCACGGCAGGTACTTCACCAGGGCAATCATGGGATGCCCGGCATCAATATTTTTCCGCAGTTTTTCCAGGGCGTCCCACTGGCTCAAGTATTGGTCGCGCCGGTGAGGTAAATTGTGTTTAGTCAGCACCTCTCTCAATTGCCCTACTTTGGGGAACTCACCTACCGGCACGGGCGACATGTGCCGGTAGACACCGTTGGGCGTCATCGGAATGCCGTAATAGTTCAAAACCATTGCCACACAGGTTGGCCCGCAGTCAGCCTTGTTTTCGTTGGCGTCGGCATCCTGCTGCGAACGATAGGGGATATCTAGACGAACCATTTCATTTCTCCTTGTTTTGCGTAACGATCGGCAATTTTTCACCGCAAAGGACGCAAGCCTCGCAAAGTTTTCTCTTTATCCCTTTGCGTTTTTGGCGCGCTTTGCGATTAACATTTAAACGGCAATCTGCTGCTGGTATAGGTCCGCCAGGTTGGTGCCGTACCAGCTTTCGGCATTGGCCTGTTCCGCCGGCGGCGCGTTCCAATAGGAGATGTACCAGAAGACGCCCTGCACACCGGGAATCTGGCTCAGCGCCTGGGCGGTTCTGGCGTACACCTGGGCGCGGAATTCCGGCGTTGCAGCCCGGTTCACGCTGCATTCAGACACAATGATCGGCTTGTTCCAGACGCCCATCGCTTTGTGAAAATCACGCACCTGGCCGACGATTTCTTGTACGGCCGTTGCCACATCCACCGTATTGCCCGAATAAGCGTGCTGGCAAATGCCGTCACACAGGTCAGACACTTTTTTGTAGGCCGGCCAGGTAAAAGCAAACTGATCCGTCCAGGGAACGCCGGGGGATTCACCCGGATACCACAGCCGCGCCTCCGGGCAATGCTGCTTGATGATCAGCATCAGGTCACGCAAGAAATCGCCAAACTCTGCACCGTTGTGCCACTGATACCCCATCCCCTCATGGGGCAGGCGCGGTTCGTTATGGACCTCAAAGTTGCGCGCGCCCGCTTTGTAAAAATTGATGACGCCGTCCCGAATGTCTTCGTCCCACGCCTGCTGGGCGCTCTTGCGCCGGTTGGGGTCCGGCTTCCAGAAGACGCGCACCAAATTAAGGTGCGGCTTGTGGAACTCGCCATACCAGCGGAAGCGATCCCCATCGGACATGAACTTGATAGGCATATCCAGCTTTTTGAGCATGTGGCGGAAGCCGGGATCGTGCCAGGTGTGGGCATCACCGGGGCCGTGCAAACCGGCGGCAAATTTAACCGGCGGGCCATTGTACCGATCCGGTACAGCCGTTGGGAGTGACGCCGCTTTTTCCTTGACCGGCTCGATGGGTTCGGGCCGTTCACGCCCTCGCACGTGGCCCCGGATAAGCTGGCCGCGCACGGTGAATTCGCCAGTCAGGTTCAAATTACCGGCCTCCAGCA
>CALBTC010000238.1 GCA_937967805.1 uncultured Anaerolineaceae bacterium | reverse complement strand
GGGCGTGTTCAATGACCATGTCCGGATGATCCCAGGCGATGCCGCCGTCGTCGGCGTGGTAGTAGGCCCAGGGGAACAGCTCTACAATCCAGGGCGATCCCATCTGGCGCACCATCTCCAGGCTGCGCTGAATTTTCCACTCTTCCACCTCATCCGTCAGGCGGGTGTGTACGCCGACGATGGGGTGGTCGGTGTGCACCGTTTGCGGTGGTCCAGGCACAATGAGCAGCGGCGCGGGCTGCATGAGGGAGATGAGGGCGATGAGCAGCAGCAGGCGAAGTCCGCTGCGAAATTGGAGCCTGGCGAAGAACAAGGTCACGTCTGGGCTTGCAGGGTGGTCTGGTAAAAGTCGGCCCACCATTCCAGGTGCTGGAAAATGGCCTCCAGCCGCTGTCTGGCGGGCACGTCACGCTCGGGCAGCGGCTCGGGCGGGCTGAACTTGGCCGGAATCAGGCCGAGGCGGAAAAGGAGCTCGTTTTCCAGCTGGATGTTGAGCATCCGGTTTTGGTAGTCGTGGATGAGCTTGTGCAGCGTTTCGTCATTGGCGTTGGCCGCGGTGAGAAAGCTGTGCGGCAGGGCATCGACCAGAATGTGTGAGGGCGTGCGCGCCGCCTGGCGTAAAATTTGGCGGCTGGATGGGGTCAGCAGGGGTAAGAAGTGGATGCCCCATTTGTGCTGATACTTGTTAAATCGCATGTCCAACGCCTTGTCGTAAAGGGCCATCAGGCAAAATTGGGCCACGGTGGTGATGTGTAAGGCGTCGTTTGATTGCGGCAGCTGCTGGGCCAGCGATTGCCAGTTGATCCGGCTGACCTGGGTGGGGGTGAGCTGGTTAAAGACAAAAATGTTTTTATTGTTTTCGTTATAGATTGCTTGCAAACCGGGAATGGCAGGGGAGGTGGGACCGGTTTGGGCGGCTTTGTGCCATTTTTGGGCGGCCGGCAATTGGTTGAGTACGGCCGTTAAGGCCTGCTGCACGAGGTTGAACTGGGCGGCGGCCGTTTCTGTTTGTTTTAGTGGCTGGTTGCTTACCTGGCGCGCCAGGCGGTTGAGCAGCATCTTTGCCTGGGCATCGCTGGTTTGGCTGAGGGCAGTAGAGGCATCCAGCAGCTGCTGCGCCAGATGAGCGTACACCTCCGCCGGATTAATGCGGGTGCGAAAATAGCCCTCGGGCATGGGACCGCCGGCAAGCTGCTGGCCATGCTGAAGCAGGTTCAGCGCCAGGTATGGGTTGAGCTGTAGATGGCGTTTAAACGCATCCCGGCCGGCAACAAGCGGCGCACGTTTGAGCAAGGCTTTGTGCTGCTGCCAAATGGGGAAAAAAGCATCGCGAATGGTGTGGACGTTGGCGTCTGGGGCGGTGATGAGCAGGAGGTTGGTATCGGATACG
The DNA here is from genome assembly GCA_937967805.1 of uncultured Anaerolineaceae bacterium. The sequence goes on along the minus strand of CALBTC010000238.1, from coordinate 5,775 downwards.
GCCGTTTGACTCTGCTGTGCTGCCTGGCTGCCAAAAAGAAAAATTGCTTCCAGTTGCGAGCCTAAATCCGCTGCCAGCGTTTGGGTGATGGTGTGTAGCGCCGCATTCATGGGAGGAATTATACTTTGGCTTTTCCCGTTTTCAACCTGGGACCTAACTGGTTGATCTTTAGCCGATGGTCGTTTGGCAGGTATAATGTGGCTGGTCACGTTTGTTGGCCAATCTTTTCCCTAACAAGCAGAGGATGTGTATGCGTATTTTCATCACGGGGGCGACTGGATTTGCCGGGTCCCATCTGGTTAAAAATCTGGCAGCGGCCGGGCACGAGATTTTTTCTTTGGTGCATGAAGAAACCAGTCACCAGCCATTGCAGCAAAATGAACAGGTAAGGTTGATTTCGGGCGATTTACTGCATAAAGAGTCATTGGAAACGGCCGTCACCCAGGCCAGACCGGACGTCGTGTATCATCTGGCGGGACAGGCGTATCCGGCGCGTTCCTGGCAGCAGCCGGGCTTGACGTTGGCGGTGAACAGTGTGGGGACGGCGAATTTGTTGCAGGCGGTGGTGGGTTACGGACGTCCGCGTGTGCTCGTTGTGACCAGCGCTGAAATTTACGGCGAGATTCAGCCGGAAGAATTGCCCATTACCGAACAGACCTTGCCCGCACCGAATCATCCCTATGGTGTTAGCAAATGGGCGGCGGGAATGCTGGTTCCTTTGTTTTGGGAACGGTATCAACTGCCAGTGGTGGAAGCACGGCCGTTTAACCACATCGGTCCGCACCAATCGTTGGGTTTTGTGGTGCCTGATTTTGCCAGTCAGTTGGCAGAAATTCAGGCTGAAAAACGCCCTAACCGGATGATGGTGGGCAATCTGGAAGCGATGCGCGATTTTACCGATGTGCGTGACGTGGTGCGGGCTTATGAGCTGCTGGCTGAAAAGGGTGAACCGGGCGAAACCTATTTGATTTGCTCCGGCCAACCGGTAAAGATTGAGACAGTTTTGCAAAAGCTGATAGAGATTGCCGGCATTGAGGTGGTGGTGGAGCATGATCCGGAGCGGATGCGGCCGTCTGACACGCCTTGTTTGTATGGCAGCTATGCCAAGCTGATGGCGCAGACCGGCTGGAAGCCCGACTACAGTTTGGAAGAATCGCTAAAAGATATTTTGGCGGATTGGTTTGAGCGTGTTTGAGTTGGGTTCAGTGGAGTGATTTTGGCGAAGAAGAAGGAGCGATTGGATAAGCTGCTGGTGGTGCGGGGATTAGTGCCGACGCGGTCAAAGGCGCAGGGCGTCATTTTGGCCGGCGAGGTTTTGGTGGATGGTACGCGGGTGGACAAACCGGGAACGGCCGTTCCCCTTGAATCTACCATTGAGCTAAAAACCCCGCTGCCGTACGTGGGGCGGGGCGGTTTTAAGCTGGCTGCCGCGCTGGAGACGTTTGGCCTGAATGTGACGGGTGCCATTTGCGCCGACGTGGGCGCCTGTACCGGCGGCTTTACCGACGTGTTGCTGCAAAACGGGGCCGCGCGAGTGTATGCCATCGACGTGGGGTATGGTCAGCTGGATTGGTCGCTGCGTCAGGATGCGCGCGTAGTGGTGTTGGAGCGCACCAACGCCCGTTATCTGGAATCGCTGGCTGAGCCGGTTAACTTTGTAGCGATTGATGTGTCGTTTATCTCGCTGCGGCTTATTTTGCCGGCGGTGAAGCAGTGGTTGACGCCTGAGGCCAATATCGTGGCGCTGATCAAGCCGCAGTTTGAGGCGGGTCCTGAGCAGGTGGGGCGGGGCGGCATTGTGAAGGATACGGCCGTTCACCGCACGGTCTTGCTGGATTTGTGGCAATGGTTTCGTGAGAACGCGTTTGGTGTGCAGGGGCTCATCGCTTCCCCGGTGACGGGGGCCGAGGGCAACGTGGAGTTTTTGGTGTGGTTGCGGTTGGGAGTAAAGGATAGCTTGGCGGATACGGCCGTAGAGGACCTGTTGGCACAAATTAAATCGGCTGACGATTAATGCAGGGTCGAGGTATTGGCCATTGCGCCTAAATGGGTCGGCAGCGGTAAATAGATATTAAATGTTGTGCCCAGGCCTGGCTGGCTGTCAACCACAATTCCCCCTCTATATAAGTTAACAATATCTAGCACGGTGGCTAAACCCAGTCCCCGCCCAGAGGGTTTGGTCGTATAAAATGGGGAAAAAACCTGCTGAACTTGATACGGTGTCATCCCGCAGCCGGTGTCAGTAACTTTAAAATAGATATAGCAGCCTGAATGAAGAGACCGCGTATTGACGAAGTGGTAACAGCGATCATCTTCCCGAATTATTTCTTTGCCGGTTCGCAAGATGACAAATCCCATGCCGCCTTCAATCGATTCAGCCGCGTTAATGATCAAATTCATAATGAGCTGCTGAATGTGAGCTCGTTTGGCCTCTATCGGCGGAATATTGGGCATTAAGTCTAGCTGCAAAGAGACGCCATTGAGCAAAGTTGTATTCAACAGACTAATGTTGTCTTTGATTAGCTCGTTTAGGTCAATCAACTCATCCGGTGCATCCTGTGAAGTAGCGTAGGTGAGAAGCTGACGCGTCAATTCGGCGGCAAATTCGGCCGCCTGCATAGCTTTTTCAATGTGAAGTCGGGCAACATTATCTTGGGGCAGGGTAGCCAGAGCCAACGAGGTTTGCCCCACAATGCTGGTAAGTAAATTACTAAAATCGTGGGCAATACCAGTTGCCAGAAAACCAATGGTTTCTAGCTGTTGTGCCTGGGGGTTTGAGTGTGGTGGCGAATTTGAAGACATATCTAACTTTACTTGGCGAAATATAAATCTGTTTTTAACGATGCAAATAAAAATCATGGTAGCATAAACCTGGCGACTGGTACTCAAAATGACTGCAAAACACCTACAAAGTAACTGCAAATAAGATATATTTTTCTAGAAACAGAGAGATTTTGAGAGGCAGTAATGGGTGAGGAAAGAGGGGATTATTTCGAATTGGCCAGACGTTTTTGCATATAGTCTAGCAATTCGGCCGCATGGGGCGTGTCTTTAAGGACCTGCAAACCAGCTATAGCTTCCTGCAAAGTTTGTTTAAATTCGGCCGTTTGGCCGCGTACTTCATACAAGTCTGCCAGGTTGTCTAATGAATTGGCCCAGCTAAAAATAGCGCCGAATCGCCGAAATGATGTAACTGCTTTCAGTAACATCTCTTCGGCCGTTTCCCACTCTTCTAGCTGCGTATAGACCATGCCCAGGTTATTATAGATGCTTGCCAGTTCCATCGGTTCCTGTATTTGTGAATGCAGCTGCAGAGCCTCTTGCCATGCAGCTTCTGCCATATTATAGTTGCCTTGGCTAAAGGCAGAAATGCCCATGTTGTTTTTTAGTTGACTTAAATTATATACGTCTCCTGAAGCGTCTAAAACGGTCATTAACTCAGCAGATAATTGGTTAATTTTTTCCCAATTGCCTGACTCAGCCCAAATCGCGATAAGTGTGATTGATGTTTTGGTTAGCAAGTGAGAAAGTTCCAATCTGTGATAGATAAAATAAGCAGTTTGTGCTGTGTTGAGAGCCTGTTCCCAATTACGAATTTTGCGGTAAATATTGGATAAGTTGAGGTTAGCATTTGCCAGGGCTAAGTCATCTTTAGCTTGTTTAGCCATCCTTAAGGCTTTCCGGCAAATAGATATGCCCTCTTTAGTTTTTCCTTGAACAGCGTTTAATGAGGCGATCATGGCTAAGGCTAGCGAATAACTTGATAAATTTCCTTGGCTTTTATATAAATTGCTAGCCTTTAAGTAATTTTCTTCTGCATTGGCCAAATTACCCTTATGGTATTGAATATCCCCAATCTGTTGTAGCAATCTAGCCTCTTCCTGTTCTCTATCCAATATCTTGCTTGTATGGTGCAATTGTTGAAGGTAGACGAGCCATCTGTCCCAATCTGCATAACCAAAAATAATTGGATACAAAATTTGACTTAGGTCATATGCAATTTCGAAGGTTTTGGGGGTTTGTAAAGTTGTTTCTAACGCTCTTAAAAAATTGTCATAATCTTCATGAACAAGTGTAACGGGATCATGGCTTTTTTCGAGAATTTCTAACCAGCGTTTGGCATTGGCCAGCTTTTGCTGCTGAAGCACATTTCGCCATTTGGTTTTGTGTGAAATGGGAGGAGAAATGTCCATTATTCTTCCTCGAACATGCGTAACAGAAAAACTTCTGTAAGTCGATGTAGCTTATACCTTCTTTCTAGAAGTGATCCCGTTATATCTACTAAAGATGACAACACCAGTCCGGTGACGCTATTATATACAACTGGCTCAGATAATTCAGAGACGGCCACCAAATGTTCGATTGTAAAACCTGAATCTCCCGCTTGAGTCAAACTTATGAGGATGGTTTTGCTGTCGTCGTCTAACGATTCCCAAATTTCGCGAAAAATGTAGTCAAAAATTCCTTCATTTGTTTCGGTAGGCTTTTTATCTGTGAATCGGTTGAGCACGCTGGACAGAGAGTAAAATCTCAACTGCCCGATTATTAGCTTGAGGGCCAGTGGATTTCCGCCGACGACTTCATAAATCCTCAAAATCTCTTCGACTGTTGCGCTAACCAGATCCGTAAATCCGCCCCGCTTGGCTTCCTGGCGAATGAGTTGAAGAGCGGCCTCTTTATTTAGTTCTTTGTGCGAGTAGGAAAACACGCCCGGCTCTGATAATAAGCGGATTCGTGAGGTAAGCAAAAACTTGGTTGGATTTTGCCATTTTTGCAGTTCTGGGATCAAGCTTTGATAGTCAGCCACAGTTTCCAAATTGTCAATGATGATGAAGCAGCGACGATCCTTTAGAAAATTATAAAGCATTCGCTGTCGCTGCAGATGGGTTGAGCTGTTGCCTGTGGCCACATTAAATTGAGTGCAGAGCTTTTCAATTAAGAGCGGCAGGGTTAAGGCAGGACGGCCGCTTTCAATTTGCAGACGGCCCAGCATGGATAAGTGGGTATGCTTTGCTGTGACCCAGGCTATTTCATCAAATCGCGTTGTTTTAATAATTTGACGGGCTAAATGATCGGCTAGAGCCGTTTTCCCCAAACCACCAATACCATCAATGGAGATAATAAAATGCTCATTTTCATCAAATAAAACATTTGTCAGGGTTTTTTCTGCTTCATCAATGCCAACCAATGTTTCGTACGAAGGGATGCTCAATCGACTGTTCATTTTGGCCCGCCACTTGGTGCTTGCCTGGTCTTCTAGCTGGCTCAAAATTTCGGTCAAATGAGTTACGGCCTGCCGCTGGCGGTAATAAAGAGTAGATTCAGATATATTCAGGCGGTTGGCGACCGTCAAAACATCCCGACGATTTTCATAACGCTCTCTTAATAGCTCCTCGGCTTCTGGTGCAACATTGCGTAACTGTTCTAGTCCATAGCTGAGGATGGCTCGATTGTTGGCAGCAGGGCCGGCTTCCGCCAGCGTGCTGTAAACATCTTCCGATTGAGAGAGGTTCAAGCCTAGGCGCATCTGCAGTAAAGGCCAATGATTGGTTTCTCCCCCGTGCCACAAGCGTAATGCAGCCAGAACATCTTCAGAATTAATCACGATTTTCCTCATCTCGTTCAGTTCAATAATAAGACAACTATTTTATGCTCGATACGGCCGTCGCCATAGGATCCTAAGCTATCTTACCCGCTTTGGGGAAATTTTTGCAGGGGGTTTGAAGTCATATTGAAGTTCTTTTGTAGTTTCTTGCAGTTAGCTTCTGTTAACGT
>CALBTC010000237.1 GCA_937967805.1 uncultured Anaerolineaceae bacterium | reverse complement strand
GGGCATTTCGGAAAGGACGAGACTACGGCACAATCATCGTCGACCACGAGCGCGGTAAACCTATCGATTTACTCCCGGAACGGGATAGCGAAACAGTTCAGGAATGGCTGAAAAAGCATCCGACAGTTGCGATTGTGACCCGGGACCGTTCTGGTGAATATCGTGATGCGATCAATGAGGCACTGCCGGAGGCGGTTCAAATAGCTGACCGCTGGCATCTATTCAAGAATCTCGGAGATGCCATTCAACGCTATTTCTCAAGGCACCGTAAAACTGTGCGTCAATTTATCGTCGATGCGGTGGAGACAGAAGAGTTTGAACAAGCTGACCTGAATATCACTGAAAAATATCGTCGTTATGCGCCGGGTCCCAGTCGAGAAGCCTTACACAAAGCCCGGCAGGAGGAGCGAGAAGCCTTGTTTGCGGCTGTCAAAGCGCGGCACGCCGAGGGTGTCTACACTACAGACATTGCTGATGGATTTGATCTTTCGCGCCAAACAGTGAGCAAGTGGGTTAATAGCGAGACTTTACCGCCAGATGGCAGAGGCCGATTCAAACGTAAATGTTTGATTGACGATTACATCCCTTATTTGCGCCAACGAATTGAAGCTGGATGCACCAACAAATCTCAGCTATGGCGTGAAATCAAGGCACAGGGATTTACAGGCTCACGCACGATAGTGGGGAAGTGGGTGCGACAAAACTATAGTGCCAATGGAGAAACAATGAAAAGCTTGTCTGCTAAAAAAGTAGAGGTGACGGTTCCCAGTTCGCGAGAACTTACTTGGTTGATGGTTCGTCATGCTGATGAGTTGGAAGAGGACGAAAAACAACTTCTTGAAGTGTTGCTGCACGACGCAGAATTAGCTGAGCTCAGACAGGTTGCCCACGAATTTATGAAAATGGTACGCAACGGGTTAAGTGAAGAGTGGGCATCGTGGCTCAAGAGGAGTTGCGCCTCGGCCGTCAAAGAGTTGAAGAACTTTGCCGAGGGGTTGCAGAAAGATGGGGCTGCGGTCTATGAAGCAATTCGACAATCCTGGAGTAATGGCCCTACCGAAGGCCATGTGAACAGGCTGAAATTCTTGAAACGGCAGATGTATGGTCGGGCCAGTTTTGATCTGCTGCGCTTACGCGTCCTGCTCGTGGATTGATGCTTGCTGCACTATTGGTGACGAAGAGCCACTTTCATCTGGCCAAGTGTCGTTTCTGGATGACATCATCCATCGGCACCACCTCTTCTCGAGGATAGAAAGGGTCTTTTTCATCCAGGTAAGCGGCCACAACTGCCAGGGCCTCAATAAGGGGTTTGTATTGCTCGTTGTTGGAGCGAAAGGTCAATACGGCCAGCAAGGGCGGCAGCATCTGTCGGTAGTGGTGGGTGTAGGAGCCGCTGATACGTGTTTGGACTGAGTGGCGATAATTGCCGTTGTTTTTCGCCTCGTGTACCAAGGAACGCAGCCGTTCCCGGCCGACGATGGGCTACACCACCCCGCGCATGATCCCATCGGGATGAACCCACATGGCCGCGGCCAGACGGACCAGCAGTTGCTGCTTGCCGCCCACCCGAATGACAGCGGTCAACAGCTGCCGTTCTTCACGGTGTTCGGCCCGGAGACGAATATCTTTGAGGACACGGATAAACAAGTCCACTAACTGGTCGGTGATTTCCCGTTGCCGCACCCAGGCGAAAGCGGCCAGCATCGTATAGGTTTGGGGCTTATCTTCCTGCTCCTTTTCCCGTCTTTGTAGGTGACTGATGGATTCAACGGCCGTTTGTTGCTGGTACTGTCGCAGGAAACGAAGGGGGATGCCCACGAACAAATCTGTTGGCAAGCCGATTTCTTGTAATAGCTTGAGCCGGTTAGCCACTTTTTTGATATTGTTGACTTTGGCCTCCCCGGCTCCGGTTTTAAGGTCATGCAGGGGGTAATGATGGGGATCATCTCCATCATCCTCTTCTCCCAGGTCTAAATCAGTCGCCAGGTCTTCCTTTTTATAGATCAGTTGTCGCAGATTGGCCCTGACTTTCTCCGGCAACCGGGCTGCGGTCTGAGCAAAGAAGGCTTGTTCATGACGATGCAAGGCTGATTTAGTCAGTCGTTCTATTTGCTTTTTTGAGGGCGGTTCAATATGGGACCGTCGCAATCGCTGGTAGATAAGTTGTTCCAGATAGGTGGGACGATGTTCGTGGGGTAATACTTCGTTCATTAACCAGGTGCGTAACCCATCCTGGTCAGCCAGTGTTGCCGGATGAAAACCCAACAATTCCCGGATGTCTCGCCGGTGTTCTCTGTGGCGACGGCCGTTCCAATCATAGTTGCGAATGACCCCAGGCGGTAAATCCAATTGCCGGGCGACGTAGGCCACAACTTCTGGGGGAAGCTCCGTCACATCTTCAGGGAAACGGCCTTCCTTTTGAAAAAACTTTAACAAGAGTGCCTTCCCCAGGTGGTTATGCGGGTCATTGCTGCTCAAGAAACTGATTTCCGGGGGCAAGAGGGTAAAGTGTTCGATAATGTCTTCGGTGTTCCAATTGTGATTCATCATTCTTTCTCCTAGTGATGTGATTGGTAGTCACCCTGGTGGGTGCCGGGAGAAAGTTTGATGGGTTTATGGAGGGAAGCCAAATATGCCGGGGGAAAATCTGCGAGACGGCCGTTAAGCTGGCATTAATCTAGTGGCCTCTCGTTACACGTTTGTTAAACACAAGCCTAACGGCCGTATTGCCTATGCAGTACGGCCGTTTTTCATTTTCCACTTACCCCTTGACCTTCCAGTTGCTGGAAGGTATATCATAGTCCCTGTGAGGTAAAGCCATGCAAATAAAAGAACTTTCCCAGCGGACGAATTTACCGGCCAAGACGATTCGCTATTATGAGGAAATTGGCCTGCTGCCACCGCCAAAGCGCCTGCTTAATGGCTACCGGGATTATGAGGAATCGGCCGTTGATCGTGTCAAATTTGTCGCTGGGGCACGCACACTTGGCCTGTCACTGGACGACATCGGCGAAATCCTGGCCCTGCGCGACCGGCGTGAAGCTCCTTGCCGGGTCCTGCTGCAAATGCTCGATGAAAAAGCGGCCGAAACCCGCCAGCGCATTGCCGACTTACAGCGATTAGAGGGGGAACTGCGGGAATTGCATACCCTGGGCCTCACCTTTCCCACCGATGACGTGGCTGGCAAGTATTGCGTTTGCCACCTCGTGAGCGAACGAGCTGAACCGTAATCGGTTATCGGTATTCCGGCCAACATGAGATAGGAGTTGAATGATGGGAATTGTGACTCGAACGAATTTGACCTGTCCGGAATGTGGTTTTGTCGAAGCACTGGACATGCCACCGGATTATTGACTGATTTTCCATACGTGTGCCGGTTGCGGTACAAGGTTACGGCCGTTACTCGCCGACTGCTGTGTGTTTTGCTCCTACGGGGATCATCCTTGCATCAGTAAACAATGCGAGGAATAGGCACCAAATGAATGATTTCACGTACATAAAGCGGTTTATCTGGCTGGCAACGGCCGTTCTCTTACTTTCCCTCTTTGGCTACGGTGGCTATGTGCTTTATCCCCGCTTTGACTTGAACAGCGCAGCGGCCAGCGGTTTACTGCCGTTGGCAGTGATGGCCGGGGCAGCTTCGCTTTTTTCACCCTGCTCCTTCCCATTGTTACTGACGCTGTTGGCGCGAGAATCTTCGCAAAACGGCCGTTTGCTGCGTTCCGCAGCCGCCTTTGCGATAGGGGCGGTGCTGTTCTTGCTGCTCACGGGGCTGGCTCTGACAATGGGGGCTGGCAGTTGGATAACCCGGTTCACATTCCCCAGCACTGCCGGACGCAGCCTGCGCCTATTGGTTGGTTTAGTGCTGATTGGCTTTGGAATTAGGCAGATTGGCGGCAAGTCGCTCAACATTGGCTGGCTCAATCTGGCGATGCAGCCGTTGTGGCACAAACAGGCGCAGCTCCGCCGCCGGCAAACAATCT
>CALBTC010000236.1 GCA_937967805.1 uncultured Anaerolineaceae bacterium | reverse complement strand
GCCAATGGCGTTGGCGATTTGCTGCGGCCTCTTGCCTTCGACGACCGCCATCTGGAAGCTAATGGCTTCCCCCAGCAGGTCGGGCGCATCATTGTTGTAGTTGCTGGCCTGCAGCGTCAGCAGCTGGTCGCCTTCATCTATTTTCTTGTGAACGGCGACTTTTAGTTCGGTGTTGTTGTATTGGGCAGCCAGCTGCCCGGCTGCCTGCATTGCATCTGTTTCGGTGGCGATATCGTTGTCGTGTTCCGGGATGTGGCTGCCGATGAAGGCCAGGGCCATCTCGGCCGTCACCGGCTGGTCTTCTTGCCAATCTGGGACGTTGTCCGGTAGCCAGTCGGGCAATGCCGTGGCAAAGACTTTGGCCAGGTAGCGCCGGTTGCCCGACAGAATGGGGTAATGGGTCGAGCCATTCTTCCCCCCACCCTGGCTGACCAGGATGCGGTTCCAGTCGAAGATGTCGTTATAGTAGACGCTGACGGTCAGTTCGGCCAGCTTTTGCAGGTTGATGGTGGTACGCATCTGGCCCATATGGCGCGTCAGTTGATTGAGCTTGACGGTTTTGGTTGTTGTCATAGGATGATCTCCTTAATGGGGTATGTACGGCCGTTTGCAGCGACCGCGGGTTGTTCTGTTTCTAACAGCCACGACCCGGCCAGCCTGGGTACCGTTCCCAGGTCGATCAGGCCGGCGTGGACATCGAAGCCACGGGCCTGGAAGAAGTCCACGGCCGTTTGTCTGTAGGCTTCTGCCTCTTGTTTGGCTTGCCGATAGGCAGCTTTGTCAGCTGGCGTGCCCATGAGCAGTTCTATCCGGCCGGTGATGAGGTTGCAGGCCAGAATATCATCTGTGGGGGTGACGGCCGTGATGGTGGTACCGATGATGCGCCACCCGATCTGGCCCTGGGCGCCTTCTGCTTCAGTTAGCTCGGCGGTGGTAACTCGTACTATCTGGCCCGGTCTCAAATCTGGCAGCAGCTCAGATGGGTGATTGAATTGGATAACGGTTGGCATGGGCATTTCTCCAGCTTGGGGGACTGTATCCTCACCAATGTCGATGCGTTAGCTATCTGCCAATCTTTTGTCGTGGCTGGTTGGTAGACGTAGGCGATTGGGGACTATTGCGTAGGCCAGTCGATTACGGCTGTTTACGTTCCGTATTTTGAAATCTGGTCACCTGGTCTTACACTGGTTGTATGCACCAAGAATCACTCAGCAGAGCATCCCGGCAAATTGGGTTTTGGTTAAGTCTGCCCTATATCACCGTTCACGAACTATGTCACTATGTTCCCGCCCGCCTGTTGGGTATGCGGCCGTCGCTGCATCTCCGCCACTGTCACATATCTTTGGAGGGACATCACTATCCTAATACCCACATTCTCCTGGTGACATTGGCTCCAGCGCTGCTGGGGTTGAGTACATTCTTGGCTGCCGCTATGCTGGCCATTGTGACCGGTGTCTGGTTTCTTCTATTGCTAGATTTGGTCTTTCACATTATGTGGTGGTTGATGTGTTTGAGAGATTTTGATGATGTTTGGTATTTCTACCGGGAAGGTCATTGGCGCACACGATTAGAGTCAGAAATGCCTCTGACAGTTGGTCAGTGGCTGCAACTTCGAGTCAGGCAGCACCAGGAAGACCACGTTAACCGCGATCATCCCCCCGTCTAATTACCCAATAAACCTAAGGCATACAACAGGCCCCAAATAAAGCCCAGGCAAGCCAGGTTCACGATAGTTCCCAGCAGGCAGCCCCAGAAAATAGAAGTCGGCTTCATCTGGCCGGAATGAGGCTCCGGGCCTGGGCCATCGCCGTTTCGACTAAAACGAGAAAAGAGGCTGAGCGTCACAGCAAAGCTGAGCAAGCTGCTGATAACCAGACCAATAATGCCGGCATGACCGACGAGCGAGACTATTAAGGACATAATGACCTCCACTAAGATTGGTTAATAAAAAACCTTCTTCAGGTGCGGTTGAACGCTCGCCTCAATAAGGCAGAACGCTCGCCGGTTTAATTGCGTTAGCAATACCGTGAGGGGACAGCGTTTTAAGCGGGGAAAGGTAAAAAAGCTTACTCTCGCGGGTGAAATTGCCCTTTGTGGATATTTACAGTCATTTCTGGGAGATGTCTATTTTCCCTTAACTTACCGGAACCAATCGGGGCCGAGCGGTGTACTGTATATAAATGGCCTCTACCCGTGTCTGATGACCGGCATAGCTGCAGAAACAATTTACGATGGTATCAAATCGGAAACGAGTGCCTGTCTTATCTTCAATCTGTCGAGGAGAGATGAGAATGATGAAACAAATGACGTCCATTTTCTGCGCCTTTCTCCTACTTCTCGCTGCGTGCAAGGGTGAAGGGAGCGCGCTGCCTGCACCAGATATGGGGGTATCTACGCCCCAATTGGCACAGCCATCGGCACAGAACGCGGTCCTCAGATTGGTAGCGCTTAGCGAAGCAGATGAGGGGTTAATCGGGAGACCCATCGATCCGCTGACACTGGCCGATCTGCCCGGCTATGATGCCATTGATTTTGGACATCACAATACCTACACCCCCAGTCCGGACGGCCGTACGCTGGCGTTGATTACCTGGCCCAGTGGATCGCACAATCGGGGCGGTGCGCTCCACCTCCTTGAACTGTCCACCTGGGAGCTCACCACTTGTTGGGCCGGTATGAGTTTGACCTGACTCAGGCTTACCCACTGCATGCCTTACGGCCGTTACGTAAGCCAGTAGAGTAAGCTTTATCAGGCCCTTTATAGGACTCCCGGAGATATGACTTTGGGGAACCAACATATAGTCATTGGTGTATTATAGATAGAGAGCAACTGTTCAAGGACGATGGATGAATTAAAGAGGTAAACGTTTATCAGATAACTTTTCAACTCTGTGGCTTGATAGAATCGTGAGAACAGATTTTGACTGGCAAACTGAAGAAGAACAGCCACAACAGCAGGCCGGTGTAGAGACCATCGAATCAGCAACATTCAGGAGCCACCGCCTGTGGTGGCTCCTTGGCTTTCTGCTGCTTTTATCTGTGCTGGCGTACTTCGGCTGGCGTGAGCTGCAGGAATATGCGGCAGATGCAGAGACGGCCGTAAAAGAAGAAGTACGCTCAAGTCACGAACTGGCGGAGCAAGCAGCGGCAACGGGAGATACGGAACTTTTTCGCTCAATGCTTTCTGGCCGTGACGATGATTGGACCGAAGCGCAGCTTGAGCGCATAGAACAGGGACTTTTCTTTGCCCCCATTCCGGCCTCCGCCGGCCTGCAACCCTTGATTGACGAGAGCCAAATCATCAATAATTCACTCGATCCCCAATACCGGGAGGCCACGCTTCTGGTTGAGCAATCCTATGTGGCCACTGATGCCCAGGGATTTGCCACTACGATCACATTGCAACAAACATACATCTATCGTCAGGGAGCCCAACGCTGGCTCCTTTCTCCGCCGGAGCCATCTTTCTGGGGGCAACAAGGCCAGATTGAAGGAGCTTTGTTAACGCTAGATTATCCACAACGGGATGAAGAAATCGCCCGTCGCCTGGCCACAGACTTGGACGCCAAACTGGAAGAAATGTGCCAGATCCCTATTAACATCTACACTGGCTGCCCATCTGACCTGCATATCCACCTGCGCTTCTCTTTGCAGCTGAAGAGCCTGCTAGCTCTGGCGGATAGGGAGCAGTGGCTGAAGAGTGGCACAGAACTGGTTTTACCAACGCCAACCCTGGTGGGGATGCCCACGACGGAGGCGGCTTACCAAGCGCTTTTCCGATATTACGCCGCCCAGGTTCTTTCGGCTACCATCACTTACCTGACGGGCTACCATTGCTGCATTTACCGGGCCGTGCTGGAAAAGCAGCTCAATCAGTTAGGCGTCTCTCCTTGGCCTTTGACCACAACAGATTTTTTGAAACTGTTGCCGCACTTTGCGCCATTACGTGAGCTGGAAATAGTGTGGTTGCTTTCCCCCCAGGAGACGCTGACTGAAGCGGAGCATCTCCTCCAATATGCATTGGTAGACATCCTGGTGGAGGAACGCGACTTGCAACCGGCCGCGTTGCTGACCTGGCGTCAAAACTTGATTACCTGGTTGCCCACTGCCGAGGAATCGGCCGAGACTGTTTGGTGGAAATACATCTATGAGCAAGCGATGCGAGCACAGTCCACGATTTCCTCTACACCACCGTATCCCTGGCCGGAACAAAACCTTTACCTGACCTGTCAAAATGATGAAGGTGTGTCCGGATTGTATCGCTACGTGGTGGCAGCCGATACCTGGACGAGGGAGCGCATCCTCGGCGAGAGAAGCGCCGCGTTGTTACCCCTGCCAGATGATAGCGGGATGGTCATTTCTACAGGCTCGCTGCCGGAGAAAGAAACGTTCGTTTTGCGTCCAGACGGAACTGAGTATCCAATCCTTGTTGATCCGGGCAATCTTTCCTTGCCTGCCGAGACCATCACTGACCCGTCCGGACGCTACCTGCGATTACAATACACTTCAAGCGCCCCTAATGTTTTCAGGATGGTCTACCTTGACATTGATAGTTGTAATGAGAGTGGCTGTGACCTGATATCGGCAGACCAGGGAGCCACCTGGTCTCCAGATGGCTCTCAACTGTTGCTGTGGGTAAACGGGATATTGCAGCGAGGGAGTGATCTGAACGGGCCGTGGACACCAGTCTCCCCCTCGGGCGTCCAGTCTCCTTTTTGGTGGCGCAACAATATCCCCGGCTATGTAACCGGTCTAGGCGATAGAATCATGATTGTTAATAGCGATAGCGGGTGGCAAGAGGTTTGGCTGAAGGTAGATGACTTAGTTACGGTCGCGCCATCAGAGATACCGGAAGGCTCCTGGCGCATCCAGGAGGTGTATACCACACCGGATGTGGCTACGTTCTTAATAAGCGCCCGCCTGCGGGGACAGCCAGGCTTCCATCTTTTCCTGGTACGGGATGATGAGGACAATACAGGCCAGACAATTTATGAATCGACGGCGCCGGCCGTTTTTTACCTGGTTGGCCTGCCTCGCTTACCTGTCACCCTGAGTTTCTCTCCCGATGGACACTGGCTGGCTATGCCTATTTTCGAGGGGGATGCTACAGATAGAGAACGGTTTCTCTTATACGATCTGCGTGTACCCGAATGGGTTCTAGAGAGCCAACTACCTTTCCCTACCACTGTACATAATCTTGATTGGTCGGCCGACGGCCGTTGGTTAGTACGAATTGGCGATGGCTTTCTTGAGTTTACCGCCCCTGTCGGTGGTGAAGAATCTTACTGGCACTATACCTCCCTCGATGACCTGAGTTGTAGTTCCCTGGCCTGGGTAGAGTAGTCGTTTAAACCTTTAACCCCTTACCGCTACAATCCCTGGAAAAAATATTGTGAGGCGGTGACGCCAACGGCAGCCATACCGCTCCCCACACCTATCATAACCGGAAATGCAGAAGGGGCTCCTGATGGGTGCGGTGTAGAAACGGTAGCTGACCACTTGATGGACCTGGCTGCAGCTGTGAATCATGCTGACGACAATGCTGCTCGGGAATTCTTTGGTAGGGGGTCAATAGAATGGTTCTGTGCCGTCGAAGATGGCAAACCATTCATGGCTTATACGACGGATGAGCTGGAGGCTCACTTTCAGCGACGCTATGCGCAGCATGAACAGTGGCAGGTGGAGAGCATTCAGTTTAATGGTTGGGCGCGCGGTCTGATTCACTTTGGCCCGGTGATTATCTGGCGCACGGCCGACGATCTGAGTGTGCCGTTCCAGGCGCTGGGTAAAGGAGCCTATAGCTGTGCGCGGCAGCAATTTGTTGTGTTGTGTCTGGGCGGAGAGACAGAGACTGCTCGATAGCAATGCCTGAACCCCGTTGTGAATGAGAACGCTTCTTTGCTGACTGGTTCCTCTTAATCTCCCATCAGCGCAGGCGTGAATAATTGCGTGGCCAGGGCATCATCCTGGCCGGCCAACCACTCCTCAATATCCTCAACGATATCTTCCCGACTGACGGCCTGAATGGAGATACCTTGCTGGTAGATGTCCAAAGCGCCAAAACGTGCCTGGGATAGCCATTGAATCCGCTGCTGGTCGTGGATGGTATGTTCCTCGTTTAGCGCCCGCCGGCGAATAGCCAACAATTCTTCGGCAAGGCCAGGATAATGGCGAAAGTTATCCGTCACTGGCCTGATAAAAAACTGCTTAGATTTTGGATGCTGCCAATGCCCGTAGCGAGTATGCAGAAGTGTGGCACCTAACAGCTTGGTATCATTCATCATGTGCATCCTGAATAAAGACCTTTTATTGTCTCCAGCCAGTAGCTATCTTCTGGCCCATTCACCTGTACCCCTGTGTATTTTAGGGCTTTGCGCAGGTACCGCCAATCCACCAGGCTCTCGCCGATGCCTTCGCTGAAGAAGGTTTCGGCTTTGGCAATCTCTACCTCCAGCTTAGCCAGTTTCACCTTCCCGCACCAATCCTCCGGGTCAGGCGGCATCACCTGTCGATTGGATTGTAACCCAGTGAAAGGCAAGCTGACTTGCTGCCCACGACTCATGAATACAGCGCCGGCAAGCACCAACATCAGCAGGAGCAAAGCCAGGAGAATCAACCTACTTGCGATTCGGTTATTAAAAGTGGTCATTTAAACCTCCAATATTGTAATAAATTCCTGAATTGAATCCAATAAAGTTAGAACCTCAGCGATACCTCAGTTAATGTCGTCCAGACGAATTAGCAACAGCGGTTCCCCTTCCTCGTCCGGCTGGATTGGTTTGTCGCTGCCAAAAATGAGATTCGAGGCGCGTTGGTGAGCTTCTTCTTGTTTACGTGTCAGTCCCATTGTTCCTCCGGAGACGGTCTATGTTCAGCCGGCAGCTCATTGAGCAGTTCGACGGCCTGGCCAAGAAAGAGCCAGGCTTCCTCTACCAGTTTCTTGTCCTGGAAAGAATGGTCACCTGCTGCACACAACTTTTGGTATGCGACTCGTACCAGGTCGCTAGCCGTCGTAGGCCGGGACGGCTGCAGCGGCTTAAACCCAAATGGCTCAACGACGTGAAATTGTCCGTCCGGGGCTTGTATAACATCGCCGCAGCTGGTGCTGCGGACATGCAAGAGGACGTGTCGGCGACAAAACCAGGGGGTCGCATCAAGGTGCTGGCTAGCAATGTAAACTTGCTCCAGTGGTGGCAGGTGACTGCTGCGGTCTATCTGGACAGTGGCGACCGGCTGCAGGGGGATGACAATTCGGTTATGGTCCGGCTGCAAACCATAAAAGAGAAAGTGGGGGTTGTGATAAATTTTGTATATGTTTTTATCCATAGCGATAGTCCTAACTCCAGTTACGCGGCCTGATACCGCCGCTTCAATTTTTTGGCTTGCTCAAATTCAGGGGGTCTGTGGTTGGTGGCTCCGGTGGTTAAACGGCCGTTTTCAGGTACGTAGCCGATAGCTTTGCCAATCAAACTGTTGGCCGCTGTTGCATTGCTCCCCAGAGAGCCTGGCGCTCATTCAGGGTGGCGTCCATACCGATTAGCAGGCATGACTCCATATCCCTCTATATGCCAGTAAATTAAACAGGGCGCTTTTGACCAACCACGATGGGGCGGACACAATCTGAGGCTTTTTATATGATTTTGTCAGTTTGAATAGGTATTTATCAGGATTGTCTGGCCGGTAAATCGTAGACGTAAACAGCAACACCCCGCCGACATAGTGCATGCTGGATAATTGGCTCGACCCTGTCCCATTTCCCCCCGGCCAGACCACAGCCAATGCGCGGCATATGAACTGATGCTTCCAGGCTCCGCGCTTCAGTGGCCACCTGCCCTAAACAGGCTTCCAGAGAAAGATATTTCAACGGCACTGGATTGTGCCGGCTGCGTAGTCCGTCCTGGGTGATCAGGTTGGCGATGTAAATATCTTCCTCTACCCTAACCACTTGCACGGTGCCCAAAGGAATCGTCGTTCCAGGGGTATGTAACGTCAAATATCTTTGCCGTGCTGCTGGCCAGCGGCGGGAAACAGCCAGGACAAAGCCCTTCCCCCATTTACCCAGGTTATTGCAGACGTGGGCGATGATTTTGACCCCCTCCCCTACCGGCCGTGTGGCATCACCGGCCAGATAGGTGATTGGATTTTCTTCGTGTGCAGGCATGGTTCATGGGTCTCCTTGATTTGAATATCTTCCGCGTTGCTCATCTTGCCCAATAAAAGGGTCGTTACTGCCTCCCCTTGTCGTATCGTCAGGCTGTTCAGAAGATAACCATGAAGCAAATCTTCCGGCTCGTTTCGAGCCAGGACAACATATGGCAGCGGCTGGTGTTCACAAAGTCCGGCCTGGCTCACCGCAGGTGTCGCCGGCGCGGGCGAGACCGCGCGTTATCCCCCTACCCTGGTTGGCCAGCGTAATAACAGTCTGTGCCAGGTTGTTTTATATGAGCGACAAAAAAACCGACCATACCATCTGACTTCAATGGGAGCCGGCAGCTGATCCTGAGGCGGTGACCAGGATCGGCTGCCAGGAAGAAAGGAGGCTTCTGGCCTAATCTTGAATCAATGCTGGATACAATGGCTGTCAATACCCGGTCCATCAATGTGAATTGGCAAAGCAGCACTTTGCAATTCACCAACCGGGCGCGGTTACGCGCCTGGTTGCCTGGTCCAGCAATGCAGTAGCCGGCCACGACAGATGCCATGAAAATCATGGCAATCTGTCAGATAAAGGCATACACTTTGTTTGGTGTTTGCACTCAGCCCCAAGGTGATCAGCAAGTACACAAATAAAGGGCCACCGATTTGACTTGTCAGGCCAGCACACGTGAAGGTATAAACATTGACAATGAGTCGTCGAAAGAATCATCATATCGAACCAGGAAACCTGGCTGCTAAAAGCGAAGCGGAAACCCTCAAAGAGCGTTTGACTGCGGAAAAAGGGAAACTGTTTAAGCGGCAGGATTTCCATCCCATAGATCCGGGTGGGTTGATCCTTGAAAAAACCTTCCACGAATCTGGCGAAATGGTGCAGGTTCACTTAACAAGCGATCGAAAGATAACGGCCGTTTATCTTTTAGGCAGCCGCTGAACGAATATGTGCCAACCGCTTTCCATTGAGGTGCTTCTCGCCGAGATGGACAGAAAGGCGGATTTTCGGGCAAAATAAGCGTCCCGCAGCAGGAATTTTTTCTCAAAAAAGCGCGGAAATTTGGCAAACTTTTTCTTAGTGGGCTTCTGAGAGCCGGAATAGGTCCATCTTGTGCCCAAACTCCTGCTGAATTCGACAAATCTGCAAAAAAACAAGATTGTAAAGAAGTCGGCCGCAGCCTGCCGGGATGTCCCAGGCGCAAGCTGCGACCAAACCTCTTCCCGCAAGAACAGTTCCATCGCCAGGCACGATGGCATAAGACAGGTTAGCCACCTGGCCTGCAGCACCAGGTCCGTCTCTTTGACGCGACGACTGCTGACGTCTCGGCACTCAGTCAACGCCCACACTTCACTCGTCTAAGGTTGATCGGTTGCCGTACAAGAAAACTTCCACCGCAACCGATCCCCCCTAAGCGGTCTGCCAGACACGCCGGCCGGGGCGCGTCCCGGCGTGAATAAAAGAAAAAGAAAGTATGCCCGTCATGGCAACCGGGCACAGGTTAAAAATGAGGTTGAGCCAACACTTCTGCAGCGTTGTTCTCATACCAACAGGCGCGTTAGCGCCCAAGTTTCCTGGTAAAAAAAAGAGGAGGGTAGAGACGCTTGCTGTCTCTACCCTCAACAAAAGGAGGAGGAGAAAATATGTGGCCTAGCGGCCAATGCGCCCACGGCGGGTGCTGACCCCACCTAAAAGCCTCAGTAACCGGCTTGCCGGTATGAGCAAATCACAAAAAAACTTTTGAAATCGAAAGCGAAGTT
This sequence comes from uncultured Anaerolineaceae bacterium, assembly GCA_937967805.1. Next base: position 4,297 of record CALBTC010000236.1, on the reverse strand, counting down.
TCTTGTGGTTTGCTCAAGTAAAAGCCAAATTTGAGCTTGCCTTAATTCAAAAATCTTTTTGGCTTTTACACGATTCCGGGCCAGGGCATAAAGAAAAAAGATAAGCGCTGCCCCGGAGAGCAACGCTTGTTCATCCACAAATCGATCAGGTTAGGTTCCACAACATCAGTTTGCATCGACTAATATTTCTCTTTTGGTAGGGAGCCGGAAACTGTTGTGCGGAACCAATCCCGGTCAGAGATGCGTCACTCACACAGACAAAGCACAGCAAGGGGCGACCACTGCCTTTCAGGCCGCCCCTCATCCGCTAAAACGGTATGTCATCCTCAGCTTGGGCAACAGCCACCGCTTCCTCGGCATACCCGTTCTCAGCGCCATTGCCATTCCCGCGGCCCAGGAAACGCACATTCTCGGCCACAACCTCGAAGGAAGCGCCCACCGTGCCATCCTGACGGGTGAAGGTGCGCGGCCCGCCCGTATTGGGCTCTGGCTTCAAACGACCTTCAATAATCACGGCACTGCCACGGGCCAGATACTGGTTGCAGTTTTCGGCTAACTTGCGCCAGGTCTCCACGCGAATCCAGGTTGTTTCCTCGCGCGGCTGGCCGTCTTTATCGGTGAAACGACGCGTGGTCGCCACGCTGAAGTTGGTCACGGCCGTGCCGTCCGGCAAATAACGCATCTCCGGATCACCACCCAAATACCCTGCTACGATAAACTTTTGAAACATCGTCAATACCTCCTATCGGTAAGTTAAATTGCGCTCACGCGCTTAATTCATTCACAAAATTTTCGCCGTTAGGCGTCAATCGCTGTGGCCCGGCAACTGCCTGGCGCATCTATCGGTCACAGCGATGCTCTCACCACAAAAAAGCCGTTAGGCTTTCTCGACGCGGCCGTCTTTGTCGGTCCTATTGTCAACCACGGATCACCCTCTTAAGACATGACAAATGTCACTCCTGTTGACGAGAGGCTAACCCAACGCAATCCATCCTTTCGTGCAAATGAGTCCACTGAAAAAAGCCAGCACAGAGGCGCTGAGATGCAGAGATGCTTGAGAAAAAAATCTGCGTTAATGGTTCGGCTGCACTCACCACAAGCCTGCGAAATCTGCGGTTTTTTCAGCAGAGCTACAAATCAAAAAAGAAAAAGGCGGCTGCCAACCCGTTGGGTCAACAACCACCTTTCTCAGCCATACCAACAACAAGCTACTGCAACGACTCAGCCTCAGCACAATCCGCATCGGCGGCAACCAGAATCGCATTGACATTGCCGTCCACGGCCGTGGCCCAGGCAATCCGCCACCTTTCCTGCCGGCAAGCCAGCGCTTCGTGCGACCGTTTCACGTACCCAAAGAGATTGCCACGTTTGGTGACAGCCACTGCCCGGCCGTTTTCATCCCGGCGGATGGTCAGCGGCATCCCGGTAAACGTCGTTGCCGCCAGCTGCTTAACCTTCGCCTTCACCTGCTTACGAACCGCCGGCGGCACCTGGCTCATCCGTTTCACATCCGGCTGCTGGACGCGATAGTAGTTAAACCAGGTACCGTTAAACGTCGCCGGAATACCCGGACAGGCCTGCTCCGGCACAACCTGCCACAGCAGTTTCGCTTCGCCAAACAGCCAGACCGGCTGGCCCAACAAGCCTATCTCCCGCAGCGCCTGGATAAACGCCTGGGCTACGCTGCGCTCACGCCGGCCGTCGTCACCTAACTGCCCTAGCTGCCAGAGCAGCTGGTCGCGCACCGGCTCGCTGCCTCGGCTTTGCTCGGTCCCTCGACTTCGCTCGGGATCGGCTTCAGGCCCCTGACTGTACAGATAGGCAGCGGTCCCCAACAGCAGGCAGCCGCGCTTCTCCGCCGGCCAGTTGGCCAGGAACTGCTGCGTCGCCGCTTCAGCCCGGGCAAAGTCAGCTTCAGTGATCACCCCATCGATATCCAGGGCCTCACGGAATATCCGGGCATAAACGCCACGCAGGTCCCGTCCCACCGCCAGCCACGACCGGCCCTGCTCAAAGAGCGCCACCGGCGGGCAGGCCTCTAGGGCCAGGGCCTCGACTTCGGCCCAGAACTCATTCATGTAGGCTTCAATGTCCGCCGCCAGCCGGTCCAGCCAGCTGCTGTTACCGGTGGTGACGGCCATCTGACCCCGCTCATCCAGCAGGGGCAAGAGCCGGCCAACGACTGTTTCTGGCACCGGGACAGCCGACTCGGCAATCTGCCGCGCCGTCTGCCGTAACCATGTCTGCACGGCCGTCAGGTCACCACCCGTCTTCACCGTCGCATCAATGATTTCCTCCAGCCGCGCCGGCAGCAGATCGGGCATACGGCCGTGCAGCAGTACCCAAATCATGGCCAGGTTACAAAAGCCGCCTAAGGTGTTGGCGTTGCCCAGCGTGCGCACCACCGTTGGCCACATGTTCTCCACCGAGTAGGTATCACCGGCACTGACCGCACTGTCTTCACCAGCAAAGGAGGTGTACGCTTGTGGGGCAGCGTCAATCCGCGGCGGCAGGTCCCGGCTGTCCAGAAGCGGCCAGCACAGTGGGCTGCCTTCGGGCAAATCCCAGGCAATTTCGTGACTGTTCTCGGTCGGCCGCAGCACCACGTACTCCCCCTGCTGGTTGGGCGAGCGCCACACCAGCATCTTGCGCTGACCGTCAGCCCTGTCTTTGAAGGGAAAGACCCACAGGGCATCATCCCCATCACAGCCGCCCAGAACGCGCACGATGTAATCCAGCCAGTCGGCATCGTTGACCCAGGCCGTGGCCGCGTGTGGGTCTAGTTCAATATGACCGCGCGGCACGTCTCGCTGCCCCACGGCCGCCGGAAAAATGTACATCCGGCCGCCCGGCACAGGAAAGCGCAGTTTGTACTTGAGCACCTCTCCCGTCTCCCGGTCAAAGCGGGCCAGGTTGCCGGTCAGCCGTTTGATGTGGCTGCGGCCAATGGCTTTAACCATACCGGCAAACCACATGATGTGGCCGCCGCTGGCCAGGTACTCACCCACGTGCCAGTTGGCCAGCTTCTCCAGATCGGCGGTATCTTCAATCTTGTAAAGTCGTTTCAAGACCCGCTCTAAGGCATGGGCATCCTGGGCCGCCTTCAAGAAAAGCCAGCCGTCCATACGCATCCAGGCCAGCAGATGCTCCCGCTTGAAGAAGGGTGTGAGATTAATCAGCGATTGAATGTCCAGCCGCATATCCTCGTGGGCATGGCGCGGCGTCAGGCCGACAAAGACACGGCCGTCTTCCAGGGTAATCTCCGTTTTGGTGCTACCGGCCGGAAACTCGAAGTCGTGCAGCAAATCGTCAACAACCAGCACATCTCCTTTCTCCTGGCCGTCCGGGTGCATGATGGTCACTTCAAAGCGGCGGGACCGGAGCAGCTCGCGTCGGTGGCGGGGTGACAGGTCCAGCTGTTCGGCCATTCGTTCCACGACAGAACGGTTCATCAGGCCGCAGCCGTCCCACAGTCGGGCCTCCAGGCAGGGATTGTGGTCAATATCTATGTCGCCCACGTCAAAGTAAGCCCAGTAGCGAAACGGCCGCAGCAGCCGCCCTAACCGCTTACTAAAGACATAGCCCCCTTTGTCCAGCGCTGCGCGCAGCCCGGTCGCCGACCAAAAGCCGCGGGCATCCATACCGGGGACAAACAGGTCCATCACCTGGCCGTCCTTGACCCAGCGTAAGGTGGGTAAGGCGTGGGCATCATCCTGGCGCAGGGCTTCAATATGATCCTGGCAGGTCATGGGCCGGGAGCGAATGTGCCACCTGCAGGCTGCGGGTAGAAAGGGATACGCCATATCACCGATATCGGTGTTGGTATCAACAACAGCATAAGAAACAACAGCATTTGAATTGGAATTTGCAGACATTTTGGTTCTCCTCAAATTGAAACAAATGAAAAGACCAGGCTGTCAGACCTGGTCACACGATGATAAATTTGATAGTTTCTCACTAACTCGACATGCCAGACGGCATGAGTGACACACCAGCAGGAACCACATATTCCCGCCGGTGTTTTATTTTTAAGCTGCAGTCACCTTCGCCTGGTTGGCCGCCTGCTCGGCTGCCTCGCGCGCCAGCTGGTCACACCGCTCATTGACCACATCGCCGGCATGAGCCGCAACCTTGATGACCTGGAAGTGGCTTAACGCGTTAACCAGTTCTCGCATCTCCGCCACCAGCTCCTGGTTGGCCCGGGTGCGGTTGCCGTTCAATTGGCCGGCAACATACTGGGAATCTGTGTAGATAGTCACCACTACCGCCTGGGTCTTGAGCGCCCGCAGCCCGGCAA
>CALBTC010000235.1 GCA_937967805.1 uncultured Anaerolineaceae bacterium | reverse complement strand
GCAAATTTCACTCTATAGTCAGCGACTGATGGCTGGCGAGGAAATATTTCCCTAGCGGGGCAAAGGATATTGAATGAGCCATTTAGAAGATAGTGAAGCGGGAGCAGCCCAGATTGATGAAGCAGAATTGCCTTTAGAGGATGAAAAAGAAGCGGCTGAAAATGGAAACGGCCGTCCCCTGTTGTTACCCGCCTTGATGTTGTTGTTAATTGGTGGCGTGATTGGTTACTTCATCGGCCGTCAATCTATGATTCCCTCGGCGGCAGAAACGGCCGTAAATCCCGGAATTGCTGTTACGCCTACCTTGTCTATTGCTTCGGATTCCTCCGCCACCGACCTGCTCAATCAGGATGCTTGCTCTACTCAGCCCAGCAGCCCGGTGCTGCCCACCCCGGCCAGCATTACCCCTGAAACGCTGCGAACGCTGGGCGATCCCAACGCGCCGGTCACCATTGTGGAATACTCCGATTACCAATGCCCCTTCTGCTTGCGCCATTTTCAGCAAACCATGCCCCAGCTCAAGGCAGAATTTATTGATACTGGTCGGGTTTACTATGTCTTCAAGGATTTTCCCATCACCAGCCTGCATCCGGTGGCGCCGCGTATCCACGAAGCGGCTCGCTGTGCCGGAGAAGTTGCCGGAACTGATGGCTATTGGCAGGCGCACGACAGCTTTTTCAACAACAGCCAGCAGTTAACCGCACTACCTCAGCCCGACCTGGATGGTATGCTGGTCGCGCTCTTAAATGAAGTGGAAATTGATGACGAATCCTTCCGCGAATGCCTGGAAAGCGGCCGTTACACAGATGAAGTGAACGCAGACTTGGCCGAAGGTCAGCGGTTGGGTGTAAATGGTACGCCAGCCTTTTTTGTGAATGGTTATCCTGTATCTGGAGCCCAGCCCTTTGAAGTGTTCCAAGAAGTTATTGCTTTGGCAGAGGCTGGACAATTAGCTGAAGCGTATCGATCCCAGCCAGCAGTTAATGATCCGCCACAGGCCGGCCAGCCGATTGCCGTCCCCGTGAGCGATGAGCCAGCCAAAGGGTCACCCAACGCTCCAGTGACAATTGTAGAATATTCAGATTATCAATGCCCTTTTAGCCTGCGCCACTTTCAGCAGACCATGCCTCAACTGCAAACCTACATAGACGCTGGGCAGGTGCGCTACATCTTTAAGGATTTTCCGCTGCACACCATTCATCCCCAGGCGCAAAAAGCACACGAAAGCGCCCGCTGCGCTCGTGAACAGGGCGGTGATGAGGCTTATTGGCAGATGCACGATCTGTTATTTACCAATCAGGAGCAGTGGGCTAACAATGCCAATCATGTGGCGCTTTTTAAATCTTTTGCCGCCGAGATGGAATTAACCCAGACTGCATTTGATGAATGCCTGGACAGCGGCCGTTATGCCGAGGCAGTCAATGCTGAAGTGGATGAGGGCGTTCAGCTTGGCGTTCGGGGAACGCCTTCATTCTTTATTAACGGGCAGCCGTTGGTGGGTGCCCAACCTTTTTCCGTGTTCCAGCAGGCGATTGAAACCTTGCTGGCCGATGAGGGTTCATAGGAGATCGTTTTATGCGTCGTTATCAACGATTTTTTCTCATAGCTGGAATTTTAGCAATTGTCCTGGCAGCGGTCTCGCCTGCGGCAGCCGCTACCTGTTACTTTTGGGAGCAGATTGGTGAGTATATTTGCGAAAGCGAAGTTGAAACGGCCGCGCCTGACCCCTTTGTATCTGCCGAGACGCCCGATGATACGCTGTTTGGCCGTCGCTGGTACGGCCGTTTGGCGGATAATACTAACGTTTACAGTGAACCAACCCGCGCCTCGGTCATTGTTCGCAACGTTGGCGACGGCTATCTCTTTGCCACCGTCAAGCGCTGGTTTGACAATGAAGCGGGCGAAAAATGGTACGAGATTAATTACAACGAATACGTGCATGAAGACGATCTCACACTGGTTGAGCCGGCTGATTTTCAAGGCGTGGAGGTATTACAGCAGCCGCAGCGGCCATTTGGCTGGGTTGTGCAAGAGGTGACGCCCAGCCGTGAACCAGATGGTGAGCCAGATGAGTTGTTTACCGAATTGCCACGCTACACCTTTGTGCAAATTTACGATGCCGTTGTGGGCGAAGATGATTGGCTGTGGTACGACATTGGCAACGGCCGTTGGGTGCGCCAAACCTTCTTTAGTATTGTAGATGTCAATCCCCGACCCGAAGGCGTTAACCAGAACGAATTTTGGACAGAGGTTGATCTTTTTGAACAAACCTTTGCTGCTTACGAAGGCGACCGTATGGTCTATGCTACGCTTATCTCCTCCGGGTTAAACCGTTGGCCTACGCGCGAAGGGCTTTTCCAGGTGTGGGATCGCTTCTACGAGTACAAAATGTCTGGTGCTGAAGGTCAGGTAGATTACTATTTCCTGGAAGACATTCCCTACATCATGTATTTTGATGAAAAAATTGGTGCAGCTTTACACGGCACCTATTGGCACGACCGCTTTGGCTACAAGCACAGTCACGGCTGCGTCAATATGCCTATCAAGGATGCCGAATGGACTTTTAACTGGTCGGCCGATGCCCCGAATGATTTGTGGGTTTGGGTACACACGTCAGACCCATATACCCATTTGGACGTGAATGAATAAATTACAATTACCACCTAACACAACTCTGTATCCGGTGCCGGTGGTGTTAGTAACCTGTGGAGCAGGGGAGCGTGTCAATGTTTTTACCATGAATCGCATTGCCAGCTGCAATGCGGAGCCGCCGATGCTCTCTATTTCGGTACGGCCGTCTCGCGCCAGCCACGATCTCATCGAACATACAGGTGAATTTGTAGTCAACATCCCCTGGCCTGGGCTGGAGCTTGTAAGCGACTTTGTTGGTACTACTTCTGGCCGAGAAATAAATAAATGGCAGGAAACAGGGCTTACCACCCAACCTGCTGTTGTTGTGACGCCACCTCTACTCGATGCCTGCCCGGTTAACCTGGAGTGCCAGGTACGCCACACGCTGCGCCTGCCCTCCCACAGCCTGTTTGTGGCCGAAGTGGTCGCTCTCCATGCCTTGCCAGAGGTTCTCAACAGCCGTCAGGAAGTAGATTTCCAGCACGCCGGAGTTGGACTTCCTTATCGCGCCAGCGTGGTGCGCGAACGACCAGTAGATAAGTTCCGACCCGAAGATCTGCGGCAGCAAATCTATCGCTGGAGAGACCGTGACTAAGCGTCGCTTCTACTATCTGGCAGGTTTGCTTTTGGTGGTGTTAGGGTTGTCCTTTTGGCAGCTTCCCACACTGCTGAAAGCGATGCCCAGCCGCTACGTGGCTCGTTTGCCAGAACCTTTGCAGTCTTTGGGCACACGTGGCGATGGCGTAGTGTTCTTACCCACCGTTTCTGCCCCGGTTGCAGCGTCTGCCTTGTTGCAAGACCCTGAACTGCCAGAGCCTTTGGTTGTGACGCAGGCAGAGGCTGCCACACCGGTACCGCGCATTGGCGAAACGGCCGTTCCCACCACCATACCGTCACCCACGCCGACAAACACACCTGTTCCCATACCAGCATCTATTCGTCTGGATGGCTTTGTCCACCAATTCCAAACCTGGAACAACTGCGGGCCAGCGACCATTGCTATGGCCTTAAGTTACTTTGGGTTGAACCTAAACCAGCAAGAAACGGCCGTTTTCCTCAAACCCAATCCCGAAGACCGTAACGTCAGCCCCTACCAGATGACGGCTTACGTCAATGAACAAACAGCTTTCGCCGCACTGGATCGCACCAATGGCGATTTGGAAACGGTGAAACGATTGATTGCCAATGGCTTCCCGGTAATTATTGAGTTGGGTATTGAGCCGCCGGGTGAATATCGTTGGTTAGGCTGGTATGGCCACTATCTTCTAATTGTGGCCTACGACGATGCCCTGGAACAGTTTTGGGTCTATGATTCCTGGTTTGGCACCAGTGATGTGCCTATGGAAAATGCCACAATTGAAGGGCGCGTCCTTTCCTACACCGATGCTGACCGGCAGTGGCAGCAGTTCAACCGCAACTATATTGTGCTTTATCCACCTGAATCAGAAACGGCCGTAGCCACCATAATCGGGTCACAAATGGATGATGATACCATGTGGCAAAGCTCGTTAACACGAAACCGAGCCGCGCTGGCTAAAGAGCCGGAAAATGCCTTCCTCTGGTTCAATCTGGGTACGACCTACAATGCTTTGGGACAATTTGAAGAAGCCGCAACCGCCTATGACCAGGCCCGCGCCATTGGGCTGCCGTGGCGGATGCTCTGGTATCAATTCGGGCCTTACGAAGCCTATTACCAGGTTGGCCGCTATGACGACATTATTACCCTGGCTGAGGCCACCTTGAAAGATCGACCTTATTTTGAAGAAGCCTACTATTACAAAGGGCTGGCCCTCATGGCGCAGGGAGACGCCAACGCGGCGCTAGAAAATTTTGAGCGGGCGGTTAAATTCAATCCCCTCTTCCAACCAGTAAACGAGGCAATCCAACAGTTTGGCGACTGAATAATAATAAATAGCACGCAAAAACAGCATGACAAAGCGATGATGCTTGCTGCCTGTATTTTGGAGAAATTATGAGTAAACGAACCAAACACATTATTCTGGCTGTCGCCCTGGTACAAATTGCGGCAATCCTCTTCTTGCTCCTCGCGCCGCCCCTGGCACGAGCACTACCCGGCGAATATCGGGTGCGCCTGGCTCGTATCCCATTGGGTGAAACACTTTTGGACATAGGCGTTACCCCTTTGCCAACGGCCCTATCCGCTCCGGCAAATGTTGTGGCGCGATCCCAAATTGTTATTCCAACGGTTGGCTTGCCCACTAAGACGGCTACAGCAGCGCCACCGGCCGTTCCCACTGAGGCTGCGGAAACGGCCGCCACGCCGCGCCCGACCATACAACCAGCCAATACGCCCAGTCCAACCCCCTTACCAACAGCAATCCCCTTACCCCGCCAGGCGCGCATTGATGGTTTAAAGATTATGCCGCAGGGTTTTAACAACTGTGGCCCGGCCAATCTAACCATTAACCTCAACTTTTATGGCAATGCCACCACCCAGGCTGAAGCCGCTGGATTCCTAAAGCCCAATCGGGAAGATCGCAACGTCAGCCCCTGGCAAATGGTTGATTACGTCAATGAGCAAACCAATTTGCGCGCGTTCGTGGGCAGCGGCGGCGATTTAGAGCTGATCAAACGCTTTTTGGCCAACGGTCTGCCCATCGTCATTGAAAAAGGGTATGAGCTGCCCACTGAGGGCTGGCTGGGGCATTATCTCACCATGTTTGCCTATGACGACGACAACCAGGAATTCCTGAGTTTAGATACCAACCTTGGCCCTTGGGACGGCAGTGGACGGGTGGATTCTTACGAAACCATAAACTTTTACTGGCAGCAGTTCAACTACACCTTCTTTGTGGTTTATCCACCAGAAAAAGAGGCATTGGTGCAGTCGTTGCTAGGAGCAGAAATGCTGGAACCCGGCACGATGTGGCGTCAGGCGGCCGAGAAAGCTCAGGCAGAAATTGACGCTGATCCAGAAAATGGCTTTGCCTGGTTCAACTTAGGCACCAGCCTTACTCGCCTGGGAGAAATGACGGGAGAGGCTGCCTTTTACGAGAATGGTGCGGCAGCTTTTGATCAGGCACGACTCGTTGGTGTGCCGCCGCGCATCGTTTGGTATCAGTTTCGGCCGTATATTGCTTACATGAAAGTCGGCCGTTTTCAGGAGATGATCGATTTGACCGATACCGTATTGGCAACACAGGGGGGGCGAAATGTGGAGGAAACTTATTTATACAAGGGGCATGCCCTGGCATTCCTGGGCGATGGCCCCGGTGCCGTTGCTGCCTACGAACAAGCCCTGAGGCTCAACGAGAACTTCTATCCCGCCCAGTGGGCGTTGGATGCCATCGTCTCGTCGCCATAAACATTACTGAGGCTCCAACAAAGACCACATCCTTTCCAATTGCTGTCGTGACAGCTTGTACTTAGAGGCCAAATAGGTTTCTATGATTAAGCGGTAGTCGTTCGCTGTTTTGAGCCATTCAAGGACAGTATCTTTCTCGAACCCTTTCACCTGGGAAATGCTTTGCAGCCCGACGCCTGTGGCCAGTAGAGCCAGCGTCTCCATAATATCAGACACATTGGTGATCTCGCTGGCAAAAAGCGAAGTTACCTCGGGGTTATGCTGCTCGAATGACTTCGCTTTGTACTGGAACATGGCTAAATCGGTCATGTCGCTAACTGATTCAAACAAGGGCACCACTAATTTAAACATCAATCGTTGAAATACCATAAAGGCTAACACAACCCCCAGAAGATCAATAAGTAAACTTACCATATCAAATATTTGCCACAAAGGGGAATCTGTCGTGAGAAGTTGCAATAGCCTTGGCAGAAAGAGAAGCGGGATGGTGGCAGCAATATAAATCATGGGCCGAGAAAGCAGGTATGGTGCAAGCAACAGTAGCAGACTTCCCAGCAAGATGTAAATAAAAATATGTGCCAGGATATGGGTGAAATTTGTACTCACAAATGTCAACATTCGATTGATCCCCCAAACCCTCAACCACCAGCCCAATAGTAAAACGATGCCCCCTATGAGTAAAATTCCTACGATGAGTTGTCCGTGTTTTTTGAAAAAATTATCCTCTTGAAGTTCTGTCATCATCGTTCACTCCTGTTAGTTACCCCCATAGTTGAGTAACCCTATTGTACAAGATTCTTGGTCAATGTCGCTTAGGCTATTTGGCTTAACACGCATCAAGCAGAACGGCTCTTGTGATGTTTAACGCTGACATTTACTCTTTTACCAATCTTCCCGCAACAGCTTGGAAAAAAATATTTGTTAGCGAAACAAAGGAGAATACACTCATGCAGCATTCAGAACCTTATGATGTAATTATTTGTGGTGGTGGCTTGGCTGGCTTGTCTTTGGCTCGCCAGTTAACCCTGAAATTAGACGATTTATCTATATTGGTGTTGGAACGGTTGGAACGGCCGTTGCCTGATTCAGCCTTCAAAGTGGGCGAGTCCACCCTGGAGCAAGGCGCATTCTACTTTTCCGGCATTTTAGACCTTGAAGATTACCTGGAAAATGATCACCTGGAAAAGCTCGGTCTGCGCTACTTTTTTGGCGATCCTCAGGGAGACTTTGCCCAACGGCCGGAATTTGGCGTCCGTACCTGGCTGCCGGCAAAATCGTACCAAATGGATCGGGGCAAGCTGGAAACCCACCTGCGAGAATGTGTCATTGAGGCCGGCGTACACCTGAAGGAAGGTGTATTCGTAACCGAGATCGACATCAATGAAGCTGGTGGATTGCACGCGGTCAGCTATCGAGACGCAGAGAAAGCAACCCATCAAGCACGAAGCAAATGGGTAATCGATGCGATGGGGCGGCGTCGCTTCTTGCAAAGTAAATTTGATCTCAAAAAAGAAAGCGAAACCCCTTGCAATGCTGCCTGGTTCCGGGTGAAAGGCGAACTAAGCGTAGATAGTTTTGTGCCTGAGTCCAACAAAGCCTGGCATGACAAAGTGATCCAAAATCGCTGGTACTCCACCAATCATTTAATGGGTCCGGGCTATTGGGTCTGGCTCATTCCCTTGTCTCCCGGCAACACCAGCGTTGGCATCGTGGCTTTGGATGAAATGCACCGTTTTGACCAGTACAATACGTATGAAAAGGCTCTCAATTGGCTTCAGGTACACGAACCTGTTCTGGCAACCCATCTTGAAGGGTATCCGCTGCTAGATTTCAAGGTTTTGCGCAACTATAGTTACTCCTCACACCAGGTTTTTTCCGCAGACAGATGGTGCTGTGTGGGCGAAGCCGGTGTATTTGCTGACCCATACTACTCCATTGGCTCAAATGTGTTGGCTTACGGCAATGGCATCGCCGCCAAGATGATCGAGCTTGACAGAACTGGGGAACTCACTGACCAATATATTGATTACATGAATCTGTTTTATTTGTCTTTGAACGATTCGTTAACCGAAACAGTTCATTGGTCTTACCCGTTCCATGACAATGGCGTCATCATGTCTTTAAAGACAATCTGGGACTACTTCATGGGTTGGTCTATAACGGATCCCCGTTTTTACCATGATGTCTATTTGGAGCCAGCCTTAAACCGAAAGTTGAGTTTGCTGCTGCATCCGATTTTTTCGGCACATTTCCGGCTGATGACGTTGTTTAAGGATTGGTCTGAATTATCAAGCCGTATGAATTTTGACTTCATTGACTATATTGAAGATTTGCCTACCCTCACCCATCTTTTTATGCTAAATTTGCCGCCTAAAAACGCCATTTTTGATGTGATTGTGGATCATTTGCGTGAGGGTGTTGAACGCATGGAAGAGTTCGCCCAGGTCATCTTTTTCCTGGCAGTAGAAGATGTAATGCCGGAAAAATTGGCTCTGTTTGGCGAGAATCGATGGGTCAATATTGAAGCCATAGGTCTGGACTGCAATCGCTGGCAGGAGGATGGCCTGTTTGAGCCCCGCTCAGAACCCCGCGATTTAAGCCATATGGAGGGCGAAATTAGAAAGCTCTTCAGTTTTGAACCACAGAAATCACCAGTGGCCGCTTGAGTCTTTCTTGTTGGAGGTGCGGCAAAAATAATTTTGTGGCATCTCCATCTTTTGTTGCTTATTCACGATCTTGTTTGGTGAAATGAAAAACAAACCTGAACAGTACGTCCCCGCGCTGGGGTATGCTCCTTTAACCCGTTTTTATGATCTTGTGGTTGGCCTGACAACAAGGGAGGCTATTTTTAAGAATGCCTTGCTTGATCAAGCCCCACTATCTAATGAATCGCGCGTATTGGATGTTGCCTGCGGCACCGGTACACTCGTATTGATGATTAAGTCACGCTTTCCTCTGGCAGAAGTCACCGGAATTGATGGCGACCCGACTATTCTGGAGTTGGCTCGGAGGAAGATAGAGAAGGCGGCGGTTTCCATCCAGCTTGACTGTGGCCTCTCCTATGAAATGCCGTACGACGAAAATCAATTTGATGTTGTTGTATCCAGTTTGTTCTTTCATCATTTAGACTATGCTGCGAAGGAACGAACGGCAAGGGAGATTTACCGTGTTCTTCATCCGCAGGGTGAAGTGCATATTGTAGATTGGGGAAAACCTGATAATTCGCTGATGGCACTATTATTTTATGGTGTTCAACTTCTGGACGGTTTCGAGAACACCAATGACAATCGGAAGGGACAAATCCCAACTATTTTAGCCGGAGCAGGTTTCAGAGAGGTTGCAACCAGTCAATCTTTTAGTACGATATTTGGAACATTGGCACTGTATCGTGGGCAAAAGTGAACAAAACATTACGATAGAACGTGGTAGTGGGCAGATTTTATTGATTATACAGATTATCTAAATAATGTTTCATCACTAGATAGGGCGTTTCGTCAATTTTTTGACCATGTGAAAATTTGAAAGAGTCGGGCAAAGATTTGCTGAGTTTGGCAGGAACGCCATGACCGGCTAAAAATTCAACAATCCGACCGACTTCGCGGGTTGGATTTTCACATAGGTCTTTGTATGAGACCGATGTAAACCTTTCATCCCCTAAAATTGAGCGTTCATAGGCAATATTTTTCTCAATATAATAAATCTGATCACACACTTGCTCAACAACACTCTTTTTTTCAGTCGCTTCACACTCTTTGGGCATGGCGCCTAGCCAACGTTGATAGCGGGTTGTTCTGGCCAGGTAAATGGATTGGGCACTGTCCAGCGGATCGCGGGTAACCTGAATGAAAAGGGCGTTGGGAAATGTTTTGACCACTGCCCTGATGCGTAAACTGAGGGTGGTGGTTTTATTGAGAAAAGGGGCTCCAAAAATAGTCTCCGTGGCGGCGACGGCGCGATACATTTGGGCTTGCTGTTCAGCGGTAAGCTCTTCTGGTTCAACAGCTTCATACCGCTTTCCGAACCAATGTCCCCAGATGGTTTCCCCTTCTGCTGGTGCTGAACGGCCGTGAGTACGGCCGTAACTATTTTCAAACGAACCCAGATCAGTCTGACCGAAACGTTTAACCAGATAGGCAGTTGTAATGGGCAACGGCCGTCCCACATGCAGGGTAGACATCGAGGTAAAATTGGAAAAATAGCTGGTAGGGAACGTCCAGGCCAACACCTGACGGGTTAGGGTGGTGCCTGACCGTGGGGGCGAGATTATAAAAATGGGGGGATATTTAAGTGTATAGTTCTTGGCGATGGCCTTTTCTATGAGGTTTAGGCTCTTGAATATAGCTTTGTATTGAAGACGTTGCAATCTTTGCGGTCGGCGCATTGTAAATTTCCTTGGGGTCAGAGTAACAGTTTGATGAAGTGTCTGTTAATAATAGTAATTTGTCTGGATATCTCTTGCCAGCGTTATATGGCGCGACGTTTCATAGGCCATTTAGCGCACGGGGTAGGGGCAAAATCGCCCTTGTGCAGTTTGTGAACAGCCTTTATTCTCGCCAGTAGCTTGGTTTCCCGATTTTCGACAACACTTTTTGGAGGTAAACAATGGCAAAGAAGCGATCCCAGACACAAAAACGACGAGAAGCTATAGAAAATAAAACGCAAAAAAAGCAGCGACAATTCCAACTCTTAGGTGTAGGTGCGCTGCTTTTGCTCGTGGTTTTGGTTTCTTTTTCGTTTTTGAATAATCAAAACACCGCAACAAATACCGAGGGACGAAAAATTGCGCCAGAAGTGGGGGCAGAAGCACCGGATTTCGAGTTGGTGTCGTACACCGGCGAAACGATGACTTTAACTGAATATCGCGGCCAGCCGGTGGCGGTGGTGTTTATGCACACCTGGTGACCGGCTTGCAACGCCAGTGCCCCCGCGTTGCGGGCGGCCTACGATAAGTACCGAGATGATGGTTTTGTTGTCCTTTCCGTGAGCATACAAGAGAGCGAAACGGCCGTAGAAAGTTTTATAGCCCAATATGGCCTGGAATATCCATTCCTCATGGATGCCGATGGTAGAATCAGTAGCAGCTACAATGTTCTCAGCACACCAACCACCTACTTTGTTAATCCTGACGGCGTTATTACCAATATTTTGCCTGGCGTGGTTAGCGAGCAGTGGGTGGATGCCAATATGGCCTCTTTGGAAGGGTAGCGGAGAAATTGATTAAACTTTGCCTTCCTTTGTGGGCAGCTTATGGACATTGAATTGCTTCAACACCTTTTTCAAACTGGGTTGGGTCCAAGTGTCTTGGAATAAGATAGACTGTTTTGAATCGAAAACTTCGTAGATTTCTTCGTACATTGTTTAAAGGTTGGCATAAACGCAAACTGCTGGCATATATGGCCAGTTTGGGACCAAATATTGATCTCTTCAACTATTATTGGCGGCCATTGCTGCTGCGGTTGTCTGGGGTTGCTGTTGGAGAAAGCACCGCGATATTATCTGGCATTCAAGTTTCCCTTGGAGAGCTTTCAATCGGAGATGAAGTTTTTATAAATGTTGATTGTCGTCTAGCATGTGGCGGTCAGATTTTTATTGGCAACTATTGCCAAATTGGTGCCCGGGTATCGTTTGAAACCGTGTCACATCAGTTGGCTCCGGTAAAAAATGGCAAACGCCCCAGTAACCCGGCTCCCATCGTGATTGAAGACAATGTTTGGGTTGGTTCAGGGGCAATCTTGCTGCCAGGGATCACAATAGGTGAAGGTGCTGTTGTGGCGGCCGGAGCGGTCGTGACCAACGATGTGGAGCCGTATATTGTTGTTGGTGGTGTACCGGCCAAAAAGATTCGGGGTCTGGAGCCAGGTTAAGCCGTGCTGGTTTATTTTATCTACACACTTACCCTAGATATGCCGGTATTCTCCAGTGTGAAAACGGTAAGTTTGGAAGGTGTCACTTTTCCGCCTCATAAACCTGGCGCAGGGCTGCTTCCAGATTTGCTTTTGTGATGAGGGCTTGTAATAACTTATCCTCTATTTTGATAACGGGGATGCTTTGTTTGTAGGCTTCAAATACGGTCGTATCCAATGAATCTTCGGAGTTTGCCTTGGGGCGAATGAGTGAT
This sequence comes from uncultured Anaerolineaceae bacterium, assembly GCA_937967805.1. The sequence continues at coordinate 646 of CALBTC010000235.1, read as the reverse complement.
GAATAATTTAGTGGGTCTTCCCTTTAATCGTCCATCGGTCAGCAAAATCTACACCACCTGGGCAGAAATGCTCCGTAGGGTCTTTGCCTTGAAACTTTGCCACAAGATGGTTGAAACTACGCATTTCGCAGCCTGGCGTTCTTAAAACAGCGGCCAGCAAGAAGGCAGTTCCCAGAGGAAAATTGATTAGAATGAGCCACAAAACCAATAGAGTTACTAATGGTGGTGTCCAGAAACGGCCGTATCCAATAACACCAACAGCTAGGGCGACACCGACTGCGATTAAAAAAAGGAGCTGTGGCTTATGACCCCACGATTTACCTAATCCCAAATTGATGACATGATTCATATTTAGAAAGGTCAGCCCCACAATAAACCAAAAAAACGGGTTACTGGGAATGTCAGCGGCATTTGACAGGTTCGGAATGGATACAATCAATCCTGGGAGCAGCCAAATGAAGATAGCCAAACCAAACAGCAATCGAATCAGCCGACCAAGCAAACTGGGCGGGGGCAAAGTACCTGACGGTGTAAACTTAGTTTCACCGGAAGTGACATCTCGTAGAGTGCGTTTTGTCATGTCTTAGAATGATTGGCCTGGCTAATGTAAAAAATACCTACTCCCACCAACGCCAGCGGCCACAAA
>CALBTC010000234.1 GCA_937967805.1 uncultured Anaerolineaceae bacterium | reverse complement strand
TCACCCTCTCAGCCGGGCCTTCCCAGCTCCCTGTTCAGTATAAAATTGTCAAAGAGTGTGCCACTTTACATCAAAACAGGCATCGCGTCCAATGAAATACGGCCGTAATGAGGCGTTTTTCAATAGCCAAAGACAATGGGAAGCGGATAAAATAAAAATCAGCGTTAATCGGCGTTCATCAACGTCCTATTCTGTTTAATTGATCTTTTTTGAGTGAAGTGCCAAAATACGCTTAGCTAAAAGGCACCGGCAACGCGGGTTAACAAAAATGAATCTTCCCAATAATTCTTTGGATACTGGCCGCTTGAATGTGTTAAGACAGAATGCAGGCAGTGGACCTGTGCTCATTTTGACGCACGATAATCCAGACCCGGATGCACTGGCTTCCGGCAAGGCGTTTGCTACGCTGCTCAAATCGGCCTGGGATATACCCAGCCGCTTGTTGTACAGTGGGTTGGTCCTACGGCCGGAAAACCGAGCCATGCTCCATCTCTTGACGCCGGAATGGGAACATAGTGACGTCCTACCTGATTTGAACCAGTATACGGCCGTGGCGCTGGTGGACACCCAGCCAGGGGCCGGAAACAATCGCTTACCGGCAGCTCACATTCCCCAAATCGTCATCGATCACCACCACCCAATGCGAGAAGCGATAAAACCTGTGCCCTATGCCGACGTGCGGCCAGAGATAGGAGCAGCCGCGACGTTGCTAGACCAATATCTGGAAGCCGCCAATGTAACGCCTGATTCTGATCTGGCGACGGCGATGTTTTATGCGCTTAAAACAGATACCCGCGGCCTATCGCGTGGCGCTTCTGCACTCGATGAGATTGTATACCTGAAACTTTTGGCCCGGGTTGACCACAGCAAGCTGATAAAGATTGAGCAAGCAGGCTTGCCCAAGGTTTATTTTCAAGCCTTCAGTCAAGGCTTGCTGGCGGCTCGATTTTATACCCAATCCGTCGTGGCCAATCTTGGCACCATGCACATTCCCGATCTAACGGCAGAAATGGCTGATCTACTTATTCGGCTGGAGGGCGCACGCGCGGTGCTGTGCCTGGGCATTCATCGAGAAACTTTGTATCTCTCTATCAGAACTGAACCGATGGGTCAAGACGCCGGTTTGCTGGTCCAGCGCATCATCGTTTCTCCAGGTAAGGCCGGCGGGCATGGCACGATGGCCGGCGGCCAGGTGCCGCTAACAGGGCAAAATGCCAAACATCTGACCGATGAGATCGTGCGCCGTTTTTTGAACGTTATGGGGGAAAGAGGCGACGGGGAAAGCCTGACATAGCCAGAGGATGTGCCGGCTTAATTGGAGTACGCCCGGAGAGATTCGAACTCCCAACCCCTTGGTTCGAAGCCAAGTGCTCTGTCCATTGAGCTACGGGCGCATAAATTGTATAAAAGAAGAGGACACAGACTGCCACAGATGCACACAGATAAAAATAACAATCTGTGAAAATCTGCGTTTATCTGTGTCCTAATCGTTGGGCGAGTGGTGGGATTTGAACCCACGGTCTTCTGGGCCACAACCAGACGCGTTAACCACTACGCTACACCCGCCAAGAGCGGTGAAATGCTATCATAATTACCAGATTGTGACAACTGTTGCACGCAAATCATAACACACTTAAACTACTGGAATGAGCGAAGAAAATGTGGTGTTAAACGGCCGTTACGAACTCATCGAGCGCATTGGCAGCGGCGGCATGTCTGTCGTCTACAAAGCCAAAGACCGCTCGCTGGGCCGCATCGTGGCCATCAAGGTGATGCACGAAAGCTTCACCAACGATAAAGGGTTCCTCAAACGGTTCCAGCAGGAGGCCCATTCGGCCGCCAATCTGGCCCACCCCAACATCGTCACCGTGCACGACATTGGCCAGGACGAATACAAACATTACATCGTCATGGAATATGTGGAGGGCCAGACGCTCAAACAAATCATCCGCAGCTACAGCGACGAACCGATGCCCATCAGCCGCGCCCTGGACCTGATGATTCAGGTTTGCAACGGCATCGGCTATGCCCATCGGGCCAACCTGGTCCACTGCGACGTCAAGCCGCAAAACGTTATCGTCACGGTCGATGAACGAGTGAAGGTGGCCGATTTTGGCATCGCCCGGGCCATCAGCACGGCTACCCAGGTGCAGCAGGTGAGCCAGGTGTGGGGCACGCCGCAATATTTTGCGCCCGAGCAGGCCGCCGGCGACGCTCCCACGCCGGCCTCCGACGTGTACGCCATCGGCATCATCCTGTTCGAGATGCTTACCGGGCGGCTGCCCTTTGCCGCCGAATCGCACACGGCAATGGCTCTGAAGCATTTGCACACGCCACCGCCGCTAGTTACCGAATTTAACCCGGCAATTCCGTCACAGCTGGCCCAAATTATCAACAAGCTGCTGGCCAAAGAACCGGCCGGACGCTACCGTACCGCCGGGCAGTTGGGCCGCATCCTCACCGCCTACCGCCAGCGCAGCCAGGAAGAGACCGGCCCCATTTATGCGCCGCTCTCCGGCACCACCCAGCAGGCTCCGGCCATTCCCGTCGCCGAGCAAAAAACGGAAATCTTCCACCGGCCAGAGCCGGAAGAGGGGGAAGCCATTACCCGTGCCCCCATGCGGCCCATCCCCAAACCGGTTGAACCTGTTGTCACCGTGTCGGTCACCAGCCAGGCAGAAGCAGAAATGGACTGGACGGCCGTCTCCCTCGGCATCTTTGCGCTGGTGGCCCTACTTGGCCTCATCCCCCTCTGGTATCTGGTCTTTCGCGCCTGGGTAGGCTAGCTGGAAAACGGCCGTTCCACCTCTCGCCATGCTTTTTTCTTTCTGTTATACTGATATTTCAAATAATCGTGACCC
>CALBTC010000233.1 GCA_937967805.1 uncultured Anaerolineaceae bacterium | reverse complement strand
TGCAGCATGGCGATGGCTTGCTCCAGCGGCATCTCTTTTTGCTCAACCAGGAGTTTGGCATTAAAGGCGTCCATGTCGGCATCGTCACCAATTTCTATGATTTCCTGGATACGGCCGTCCACCACCAACTGCATCCGATTGGTATGAAACCCATCCCAAAAAGCAATGTGAGCCAGCAAATCTTTGATCGTCCAGCCAGGAACAGGTTCGGCCGTGGTGAGCTGCTCTTCGGAAAGACCCAACAAGGTGGCAAACAAACCGGCCCGCTCGGCGGCCAATCGGGCCAAAAGATGCCGCCGCCATTGAGTCAAAATCTCCTGAATTTGTGAGATGTGCTCCTGCTCGTGGGCTAAAATTTGGTCTAAAACGGTGGCTACCTGCCAGCCGTCGGCAAATTCCTCATTAAGCTGCGCTTCGCCGAGCTGGTGCAGCCGCGCCAGCACATTTTCGCGCGACTGGTGCAGGTAGCGCATCAGGGTCACCTCGCTAGGGCCAGATACTTTTTTACCCAGCCGGGAAGCGGTGCGGCACTCGCTGCTGCCGATATGCACTAAAATTTCGTGGATGTTTCTTTGCTCGTCGTTGGGCTTCCAGTTGCGCATGGCGTTGGAGAGCGGCCGTATCAAACCCAACAGCTCCTCGCGCTGCACCTTTAATTGGTCCAATTTTTCTGCAAACTGCGCCTGGGTAAACGGTTCGTCTTTTGCCATGATATTTCTCCTGAAACGTGACAGGTATAAGCATAAAACGATTCCCCATTCTTAGCAATACGATTTACTTTTGGTCAGTTTTGTTTTGGGATTTAATTGAACGAGGCACTCAGTCGCCAGTTTCAACTGGAAGCTGCTCTGCGGGATAAATGCGCCACAGGCTGAAGCACTCTTCGTCGAACCCCTTCAATTGGGTTTCAAAGGAGACGGCCTGCATCGGCGACGCCGCATCGTTGAGGAATTCCTGCACTTCGGGGTCGCGGTAGACAAAATCGGAGATGATCATGTCATCCCCCTGGGAAAACTTTTCCAGGCGGGCAGCAATGTTAATGTTGGTGCCAAAATAGTCCAGCCGTTCGTTGAGGGTAACGGCAATGGAGTGACCGGCGTGAATGGCAGCTTTGAGCTGCAACGGCCGTTCCCCATTTGGCGGATTGGCTAAAATTTGCTGCGACCGGGCCATTGCCCGCATCGCCGACACCGGCCGCCGGAAAACGGCCATCACGGCGTCGCCAATCGTTTTGACGATAGCCCCTTCTTCAGCGTCGATGGCTTCGTGCAGCACGTCAAAATGGTTGCGCACCAGGCCAAAGGCAGGCGCGTCACCAATCTCCCGGTACAGGCGGGTGGAGTCACGCAAATCGGTGAACAAAACCGTCAGGCTGCCCACGGCAAACTGCTCACCCGGCTGGAGCGTCTCCCGCGTGAACAAATCGCGGAAGCGCTGCAGGGAGATCACCTCTGCGGCCGTAATTGCCTGATCGCTCCAGGCCAGTTCCTCCAAAATGAAAAGCTGTTCCTCATCGGTTTGGTTGTGCAGCTCGATTGCGGCGCCTGCTGCCAACGTTTCATCTGCGGCTTGCCAACCTTGCAAATCCATGCCAATTTCAGCTTGGGAAGCGCCTTGCTCCGCCACAAGAAATTGCTGGTTACCAGCGAGCAGAGCCGTTCGCGCCCGATAACGGCCGAATTTTAAGCGTGGCGTAACCGTTCGTTTTTCCCCCGGTGGCAGCAAGAGCTGCACCGCTATATGCGGTGTTTGCTGCGGGCCGGCTACACAAAATTCGGTACGCTCCACCGGACGAATGGAGGGATTGGGGGCAAAGGTCAGCTCGATGGCGTGTTCGGTGTCGGCTTGAAAATCGATGTTGCAGGTGGGGCAGTGGACGTTTGTCACCATCTCAGACAAATGGTTGTGCACCCGGTCAGAAGCGCCGCGGCACAAGGGACACAGCACCTCCCACTGAAAATCGAGCAGCCCCACGCGGGTGGCCGAAAGCGCCAGTTCCAAAACTTCACGCCGTGGCGCGCCCCAACGGTCCGCCAGGGCATACGGCCGTAAATGGGCCAGCACCAAATCATCCGCCTGTTTAATCTCTTGCAGCAGCCGCGCCACTAACGTTTCTGAAGACCCCTGTGCCAAAAGCTGATCGGCCATGGCGTCCATACGCCCTTCAGCGCCCGGCACCAGGCGATGCGGCCGTTGCAGCAGGTCAGGTGGCGCAGCGATAGCCGCCACTTTGTCATACATCTGCACCGCTTTGTTAAAGCGGCGTGGAGCGATTATTCCTAAAACAATTGGAGCGGCCAGACGGCCAATAATGTTGCGTGGCTCAACCCAGGTTTCGTAAACAAGCGTGGTGCCGCCCTCGGGTTTCGGCGTCATTTGGGCCAGCACGCGCATAGAGCGCAGCGGGCCGTTTTCATAATGTCGCAGCACACCGTACCGGTAAGGAGCCACCCACTCAAACGGCTCTTCTAACCAGGAGACGGGCAAGGGTAAACGGAACTTCAGGCGGCGACGGCCGTTGCCCATTTCACCATCGCGTAGAGGCAATTCTTGTACCGGAAAAATACCCGTGTCGCGGTTCAGGCGATTGGTATCGGCAAAAAAGGGCCAAAATGCGTCTGCTTCAGATTTGAGCTGCCATCCCCAGCGGAAGTAGAGACGGCCGTCTTTCGGGTAGTTTTGTTCCATAACAGTTTTAGTATATCGTTTTTTGCGCTGCTGCTGCGTGAAGAGTTCAATTAAAACCTTGGCAATAGATGAGCCGTACAGGAGAAAATTTACCGTTTTTGTCTCGTCTTAATAAAATCATAAGGGTTCAGGCAGATTGAAGCCATAGCCTAACTGGCATATACTTGAGCTCGAATATGAATAGTTGCCACAGAGTTCACAGAGATTCTTGAGAAAAAATCCTGTTTCTCTTTCTCCTCTTTTGCTCTGTGGCTTTCTTTGTGATTATGAGTAAAGCGATTACGGCCGTTCCCAATCCCAACCAGCAGCGCCAACAGGCAGAGGCCGATCTCGACGAAGCGCGGCAGCGGCTGCTGGACACCGAAGCCCAGTTAGCCCAGGAACAAGCGGCCGTCAATGCCTTTCGCATGCAGTGCCGGCTCAAGCTGGGCGATTTGATCGAAGAAACGTTGGCCCTCCGCGCCAAGCGGGAAAGCTGCCTCACCCAGCTCAAGCTGCACCAGCAAGAAGTTGAAACTGGCCCGCAGCCAGAAACGGCCGATCCCTTTGCCGATGAAGCTGAAAATTTACACACGGAAACGGGAGAAATTGACGAAATTGTCCTGCCCGAACTGGCTACACCCAAGCAAGAAAAAGAAGCGGCCAAGCGGCTTTATCGCGAGCTGGCCCGCCGTTTTCATCCGGACCTGGCCGCCGGCAGCGCCGAGCGTGCCTACATGACAGCCATCATGGCCTCGATCAATATCGCTTATGAGCAGCAAAACGTGTCGGCTTTGCACAATCTGGCGGGGGAGCTGGACCCAACGGCCGTCGCCGAGCTTGAGACCATCGACAATCTGCAAATTCGCAAGCTGCGCGAACAGCTGCTGAAGATTCAGCGGCGTCAGCGCAAGGTGCAGCAGCAGTATCGCGCCCTGCGCCAGGACAACGTGGCCAGGCTGTGGCGCAAAGCGCAGCGGCTGGAAGCCGAGGGACGAAGCTGGTGGGAAGCGGTTAAACAAGATTTACTACACATCATTGAACACACGCGGGCAGAGCTTGGTCATTTACAGACCCAACTTAACCAATTTGAAAGCAACCTGCCACAAGTTTAATTTTGGGCCAGGGCAAAGAGCAAGCCTTCCAGATTTTTTTCTGCGCCTCTGCGTCTCTGGGTTATTTTTTAAAAGGAGCGAAACAATGAGCTTTGGCATTACCAAAACCATTCCGGCCAAGCGCGGCCAGGATGAATTAGACAGTTTGTATGACGGCCGTCTCAAAGAGTTTGAATTCCACATGGCGGGCAAACCGTCCAAACTGAACGTGGGGGATTACGTTTATACGATATTTCATGATCAGCTTGTGGGTCGTCTCAAAATCAAGGAGCTGATTGGTGGCGCCACCAATCCCAAATCCGGCCGGCCACGCACGCTCATCATGGTGGAATGCCCCGGCGAACGGCTGGAAATCCCTATTCCTCGCCAGGGACATCGCGGCACGCGCTATTATGACGGGGCCGAATGGCCCAAAGAATAATCGACAAAATAAATAAGGAGCAAACAACATGGCCCAGGTTGAATTAAACGCGCCGGCGCCGGATTTTACGCTGGCGGATTATGAAGGAAATGAAGTGTCGCTGTCCCAATTTAAGGGCCAGCAGCATGTGCTGCTGGTGTTTAACCGGGGCTTTTTCTGACCATTTTGCGAAAAGCACATGGCGCAGTTGCGTCAAGATCATGATGAATTTGTAGCGCGGGATACGGCCGTTCTCGTCTTAGGTCCCGAAGATGCTGAAGATTTCACTGAATACTTTACCGAGCATGATTTGCCCTTCATAGGCCTGCCCGATCCCGAACACAGCGTATTAAAGTTGTATGGGCAGCAAATCAAGCTTTTTAAATTCGGCCGGATGCCGGCCCAGGTGCTGGTGGATAAAGCCGGCATCGCCCGCTTTGTTCACTACGGCCACAACATGCGAGACATTCCCGAAAATGAGGAAATGCTGGCGCTGATTGATTCGCTTTAGGCACAAAATTAAAACCGTTAGTCCGGCGATGGGTCAGGTGGGTCCCTTGGCGCATCATCGCCGGCGTCTGGGGAGTTGGGACGTATGATGCTGCTCCAGTGCAAGTTGCTTAAGCCCGAAACGCTTTTATCGGCGACTTCGTCTTTGTCCCGGCTCATGGCGTAAAGCGCAACGGCCGTCAAGCAAAAAGCCAAAAAAGCCAGCGCAAAGAAAGCCACAATCAATTCACTGCCACTCATAGGTGTTCTCCCTGAATTTATTACGGCCGTCACCACTTGGCCTTTCCTTCAATAAATCCTCCCCAAATGGCTTCACATGATAGCACATGCGTTCTAATTTCTCAACAGTTTTTTTGCCCGTTATCTCTCTTCCTAAAATTTTGCTGAATTTGGCAGCGATTAGTGCTGTTTTCCCAAAAAAGTCCCCTGATTTAAGTATCATCTTCAGCGTTCCCCTGCTATAATGGCAAGCACGGTTACAACTATGACGGTTACGGAAGAACCCACACCGCCGGAAGGCGAACTCATACAAACTGAAGAGCCGGAGCTGGAAAACACGCAAGCCACGCCGGAGCTAAACGGCCATGGTTTATTGGATCGTCTCCGTTTTTGGCGACGCGGCCAAACCTGGCTGGAGGTTGTCGGCTACCACGTGGAAGATATTCAAACCGATCAGCCGGTCTCTATTCAGGAAGGGGCAACCCTGGTGGGCAATGTTTTTGCGCCGCGCCTGGTTGTGGCCGGGCTGCTGGCCGGATCGGCCGTGTGCCGCGACATTCGGGTGGAAAAGAAAGGACAGGTGCTGGGCGATGTGTTCACTGTGGCCCTGACCATCATCCCCGGCGGCAATATCCACGGCTGGATTAGCAGCGTGGATGAAAATGATTATGCTGCCCTGGCCGCAGACGGCCGTCTTCCCGAAGAGACCGAATTTGCCCGCCAGGAAAACGGCGGCGATTACCCTGAAGGTTCACTGCTCAACCGGAATGAAGCACAAATCGAAGCGCTGCACCATTTACAAGCCCAGGCAGCCGTGGCCCTGTCGGCCCGAGCTGAGTTGGAACAAGATTTCCAGCGGCGCCTCTCAGAATTGGCGGGCGAATCGACCAATACCATTGCCAACCTGAAGCAAGAGCTCACCGAACTGCGCACGGAGCTAACCACCAAACAAACCCAACTAGATGAAGCCCAGGAAGCGCTGCGACATCGCAAAAGCCAGGTCGAGCGGCAGGCCAATGAGTTGGGCATCGCCCGTGATCTGATGACTGAGCAAAATGATGAGCTGGCCAATTTGCGCCAGCAACATGCCCAGATGCAAAGCGCACACACACAACTGCAAACGGATAAAACGGCCGTCGATGGTGAGCTGGAAACGGCCATGCGCGAGATCAACACCTTGCACGACCGCATCCATAGTCTGGAGGTGGCCCACAAAGCCAGTTTGGTACATACGGCCGAACAAGAAGAATCCCTCATTCGCTGGCAAGAACTGGCCGAAATTACCGAAAAGAAAGCTGAGAACCTGGAAGCAGAGCTGGAAAAAGTTAAGCTGCAAATTGAAGAAAA
>CALBTC010000232.1 GCA_937967805.1 uncultured Anaerolineaceae bacterium | reverse complement strand
GCAGATAAACGCTGATGAACGCTGATTTTGTTTTTTATCTGCGTCATCTGCGTTAATCCGCGTTCCGTTCCAATGGAGGACCTATGAATCGCCACATTCGTGTAAAATAGCGAGCCTGTACGGAGGTAAAAATGAGTGTTGTTGTGCTTGGCAGTATCAATATGGATTTAACCACCTATGTTCCGCGCCTGCCCGCGCCAGGTGAAACGTTGTTTGGCAGCAGCTTTATCACCGTGCCGGGCGGCAAAGGATTTAATCAGGCCGTGGCGGCGGGACGACTGGGCGCGGCGACGCAGTTTATTGGCCGCGTGGGGCAAGATGCCTTCGGCAAGGGTGTGATGGAACTGATTGCCGACGAGCCGGTTGACGTCAGCGGCATTCTGGTTGATGCCGACAACAGCACTGGGCTGGCTGTCATCAACGTCGATGCCCAGGCAGAGAACAGCATCATTGTCATTTCTGGGGCCAACATGGCCCACGATGCCCGCGAGGTAGCCCGCTGCCATGAAGCGCTGCGGTCGGCCGAACTGTTGCTGCTCCAGTTAGAAAGTCCGCTGGACATTTCATTGGCGGCGGCACAGGCAGCCAGAGAAGCTGGCGCGCTGGTCATGCTTGATCCGGCCCCGGCCAGGCCGCTGCCGACAGAAGCTTACCAACTGTGCCCCATCCTTACGCCCAACGAACTGGAGACGGAGGTGCTGGTTGGCTTTCGTCCTACAAACCCGACAGAAGCGGCGCAGGCGGCTTCAATTTTGCGCGAACGGGGGGTGGAAACGGCCGTCATAAAACTCGGCGCTCAAGGCGCCTACTACCAATCCGGCCAGGAATCTGGTTTTGTAGAACCATTCTCCGTTGAGGCTATCGACACCGTGGCGGCGGGGGATTCGTTTAACGGCGGCTTGGCGGTGGCGCTGGCGGAGAAACGGCCGTTGGCTGAAGCCATTCGCTGGGGTGCCGCTGCCGGTGCACTGGCTACCACCAAACCCGGAGCCAGTTCCGCCATGCCCACCCGCGCCGAACTCATGAAGTTGCTTACCTAAAAACAAAATGATTCTATTCTTGAATATCGCACGCGATTGAACGTCGAGAACACAGATTTTTTTCTCTGCGCCTCTGCGTTAAAATCTCACGGAGAAAAACGCTCATGGAAAAACTGATCATTGATACAGACCCCGGCGTTGACGACGCCCAGGCCATCCTGATGGCGGCGGGCCATCCCCAGGCTACTATCGCCGCTATTTTGGTGGTGGGGGGCAATGTGGGGCTGGCACACACCGTACGCAACAGCCTCACCCTGGTGGAGATGATTGAGCAGGAAATTCCGGTGTACCCTGGCTGTGGACGGCCGTTAGTCATCGCTCAAGAAAATGCGGCCGTGGTGCACGGGCGGGACGGTCTGGGCGACGCGGGCTTTACACCCAAACTGCGCCAGGCAGAGGAAGAACACGCCGCGTTGGCGCTGCTGCGGCTGGCCAACGAGGCGCCCGGTGAATACACGCTGGTGGCCATTGGGCCACTGACAAACATCGCCGTGGCGCTGAAACTGGACCCGGCATTGCCAACCAAGCTAAAGCGGCTCGTCGTGATGGGCGGTGCGGTCAACTCACGCGGCAACACACGCAACGTTTCCGCCGAGTTTAACATTTATCATGACCCGGAAGCGGCGCACGTGGTTTTTGCCGGCTGGGAGCAGCAAGGGAAGCTCATTGAGCTGGTTGACTGGGAGGCAACCGTACGGCACGCTATTCCCGAAGCAGTTTTGCAGCGGTGGATGGCGCTAAACACGCCAAAATCCAGATTCTACGGAGCGATTTCGGCCCAAACGCTCCAGTTCACGACCCAACTGGCCGGACGCCGCGTGATGTTTGGCGCGGACCCGCTGGCGATGGCCGTGGCGCTGGAGCCAGACATCATTACCCGAGCAGAAAAGCGGCACGTTTCGGTGGAGTTAACGGGAATGTATACGCGGGGTCAAACGACGGTCGATTGGGGAGGGAGAAACGGCCGTTCCGCCAACACAAACATCATCCTGGAAATTGATACCGGCCGCTTCTTCACCCTCATGGAACAAGGCTTACGCTAAAGAATGGGACACAGATAAACACAGATTTGCACAGATTTTCTTTTCAATCTATGCTCATCTGTGGAAATTTGTGTCCCAATTACGTAATAGCTCCGAAAATTCAAGATATGATTTATTTTGTCCCCACAATTGTTGTCCTTTTAATTCAAGCTTATCTGCTTTTTTCATGGTGGAAAGCGCGAAAAAATAATGAGAAAAATGAGGGTAAACTCATTTTCTGGGGATTCCTTGTGGGGCAAATTTATCTTTTGTGGGAACTCCTGGTGGCAAAACAAATCGGGACGTATTTCCCAGATTCTCCAGAACAACAGATGTTAAGGTTTGCCTGCGGGGGCGCGCCGGGGGGACTGTTTGTCATTATCGGGCTGTTTTACATTAGCTTTGCGGCTTTTGGCGTTAGAAAAGGTGGGCAAAATGAGGGTAAATAATATTGAACTAAGCGCTGCGCGCAGGCAGGTACTGTAGCCTCTCTCCTTGCTCCAATCCAATTGTATTAACGACTATATTTCCTACTAAATTCAATCCCAACCATAGGAGGTATAGTCATGACTCACTTACGTCAGCGCATGTTGGCCGACATGCAACTGCGCGGTTTGGCCCCCAAAACGCAGGATTCCTACCTGCGGGCGGTGCGCCAACTGGCAGAATATTACGATAAGTCCCCAGAGCAGATCAGCGAAGCCGAACTCCGCGACTACTTCTTGTATCTCAAAAACGAGAAGCAAGCCTCGCGCAGCGCCTGCACCGTCGCTCTGTGCGGCATCAAATTCTTCTACGAGCACACCTTGCAGCGTCAATGGGCCACCTTCGACCTGGTGCGACCCCCGTAAAGCCGCAAGCTGCCGGTGGTGCTGACGCAAACCGAGGTGCGACAGATCCTCGACTGCGTCCGGCGGCTGCCTTATCGCGTCTGCCTGACCACGATCTACAGCTGCGGCCTGCGTCTGGGCGAAGCGATACGGCTGGAAGTGGGCGACGTTGATGGTGAGCGAGAACTGCTGCACATTCGCCAGGCCAAAGGGGGCCGAGACCGCTATGTGCCCTTGCCCCAGTCCACACTAGAGCTGCTGCGGCAGCAGTGGGCCAGTCATCGCCATGCCACGTTGCTGTTTCCTTCGCGGTTTCGCTGTTCGCCGTCCCAGGCAACCTGGCCGCTGGGTCCTACCAGTGTACAAAAGGCGTTCAAAGCCGCCCTGGCTAACTGGCGGCTGGTGACCGTGACTGATAAGGTGGTGTTCCTTTTCGGCCGTCTGGCTCACGAGAGTGGCGCTTGTGTACGCTGCCTGCCATCGAATTCATCCGTCGTTTCTTGCAACACGTTCGGCCCAAAGGCTTTGTTAAGGTGCGTTATTATGGCTTCTTTAGCCCCGGCCAGCGGCGGGTCCTTCATCAGATTGTGGCCTGGTTCACGCCGTCACCGCCTGCGCCGTCACCGCCTGTCACACGACAAAGAGCCCAAAACAGTTCGTCGCCTGATTGGCAGCCGCGTTGTCCTCACTGCAAGCAACCATTGCATTTGCTGCAGAAGCTGAAACCCCACAACCTACGGGCACCGCCGCTGTAGAGGGTCGTTTTGGGTCGCCTATCTGTTTGGCAGCATGCTTTCTGAGGCTTGCTTGTTTAAGGTCGGCTGCTGCCTGCTTGGCCAAACAAAGAACTTTATTTTTGGTTGACCTTGTGGCTTACAAACTGCTACAATGCCCGCAAACAGGCGGCTGCCGGTGCTACTGCCTCCATCATTTTTCGGCTTAAATTCCATATAGGTTTCTTTTCCACCGGCTTAGTCCAACACGGTTTATGCGGCGGCTCACGTGCTGGTTCTTGGAAGGTGCTTTCGGAGCCGCGCCGCATCAATCCTTAATCGTTAGCTGGCAAAAATGAATTGAAACAACATGGGTAAAAGAATAAATCGCAAACAAGAGCAAGCTGAATTTTTTTCAAAGTTGGATTGTTGGTTAAACCGGTGCTCGACGTCATTGAAAATCCTGACAAATTCGACAAACAAGAGCGAGCACGAATCCGTGCTAGATTCCATGTTGAACAACAAAATCTTTTAAATGAATTAAATGCATTTTGTAAAAGCGAAAAAGGAGCGGAATATTCTGTCGAAATGCACGATATTCAGGGACCCCTTGTACGTCTAAACAATCTAGTTAGAAAGCAAATGGTCGATTCACCTGAGAATATTGCCGATGAATTCGATACCCATAAACAGAAGCTTATTGCTGCGATATCAACTGTACCAGTTAGTATTGATTCAGTAATCTATGAAGCGAAAACACCATTTTCTGCATATTGTAGAATCAAGGAACTATGCGTGACAACAAGTAAGGAACTAGTCTATGTTGATAGATATATTGATCATACAATTTTCCATCGCTTTTTAGAACATGTACCAGAACACGTTAAAGTTACACTGGTCACATGGCCTCGCACAAATCATCGTAACAAAAAGCAATACGACAAATTCATTGACATATCTCGGCTTTATTCAAACGAGCGGAAAATGAATTACAGGCTAATGACTGAACCAAACTTTCATGATCGATGGTTGCTGAGTGATGACCAATTATTTCATCTTGGCGGTTCAGTGAAGGATGCAGCAAGTAGAACAGTTTATACTTTGTCAAAGATCGGATCCAGCTTAGCCAATATCCAACAAGTAAATAATTTGATAAATAATGCAACAGAACTATTTGGCCCAAGAAATCGCACGCACCCATAGATACCTCAAGGTAAATTGAGTAGGATTGTTGCTCGAAAAAGATTTGAATCAGGCAAACCAGCTAACAATGCTTGTAGCGGAGCGGCGAGTAATGGATTCGTGCGAGTTGTTTTGGTAAGGGGACGGCCGTTGGTCAACGCGCCGCCCGCTGAAGCTGACGTTAACCTAAACGGCCTATCACTCCCCTCTTCACCCCCTCCCCAAAAATGTGACACTAATCGCCACAACTTCTGCTATAATTATGTCATGTTAAAACAAAAGCCTGGACAGCGGTTGGCCTTTCTGGCAGAAGCAGACACAGAAACATTGGCAGAATGTTTGGTGGCGCTGGCCAACGGGGATGGCGGGTTGATTGTGCTGGGGCTGAACGAAAACGGCCGTCCCGTCAACGACATCTGGGAAGAAGAGGCCGAAGGGGCTTTGCTGGAAGCGGCCCGGCTTTGTCGTCCACCGGTGCCTACGCAGTGGCAGCAGGTAGAAACGCCCCAGGGCACCCTCATCGGCATTGAGGTACCGCGCAGCACCGATCTACACACGCTGGAAGATGGCCGGGTTTTGGTGCGCAGCGGCACCCAAAACCGCACCCTCACCGGTGACGAAGTGCGTAACCTGGCCAACAGCAAAAACAGGGCCGAATACGAAACCGAACTCGTCCCCGGCGCCCGCTACACCGACCTGGACAGCGACATCGTGCGAGATTATCTGGAGCGGCGCGAACAGCGTGGCCAGGCCCGCTCCCTCTCTACCCGCGAACTCCTCTTTGAAATTGGGGCCACCGACCGGGATGGCCATCCCACCACCATCGGCATTTTGCTCTTTGCCCGCAACCCGCAAATGTTTTTCCCGCAAAGCGGCATCGTTTTTGTCAAGTTCCCCGGCACAGAACCGCGCGGCGAGGATGGCGGCATTGGCTACGGCCGTCGCGATGAAATCATTGGCCCGGCGGCACGGATCATTGAGCGGGCCTGGAACATCATCTTTGAAGAGATGCGCGTGGGGGCCACCGTCAACCAGCTAGAGCGGGAAGAGCTGCTGGAGTATCCTCGGTTTGCCGTGCGCGAGGCCCTGGTAAACGCCGTGGCTCATCGCGACTATCGCATCCAGGGGCGGCGCATCGAAATTCGCATGTACTCTGACCGGCTGGAAATTATCAGCCCCGGTGGGCTGCCAGGCTACATGACGCTGGACAATCTGGTCGAAGAACATTTCTCGCGCAATCCACGCCTGGTGAATGGCCTGTACCAATGGGGCTACATTGAGGAATTGGGACTGGGCATCGACCAGATGATCGAGGAGATGGCCCAAGCAGGCCACAAACCCCCAGACTTTAAAGCCACGCCCCACCTGTTTACCGTCACGCTGCACAACAAGCGGCAGCGGCAGCCAAGCCCCAAATGGACCAAAAGCATGAATGAGCGGCAAACCCGCGCCCTCACCTACGTGCGCGAAA